>NZ_JAPVLS010000104.1:0-29705 GCF_027158125.1 Streptomyces sp. H39-C1 | reverse complement strand
CGCCACCGACCTCACCGTCGAGGGCCACCTGCCCCCCGAGCTGACCGGCCGGCTGATCCGCAACAGCCACAACCCCAAGCCCGGCGTCACCCCGACCCACTGGTTCAAGGGCAGCGGCATGGTGCACGGGATCCGGCTCCGCGCGGGCCGCGCCGAGTGGTACCGCAACCGGTGGGTGCACACCCCCGCCCTCGACGGTGCCCCCTACATGACCGACAAGGGGCCCGACCTGACCGCGAGCACCGCCGGCACCCACGTCATCGAGCACGCCGGCCGTCTGCTGGCGCTCTGCGAGGCCAACCTCCCCTTCGAGCTCACCCGGGACCTGGAGACGGTCGGCGCCCATGACTTCAACGGTCGGCTGAACAACGCCATGACCGCGCACCCCAAGGTCGATCCGGTGACCGGAGAGCTCCACTTCTTCGCCTCCTCGCCCTTCCCGCCGTTCCTGACGTACTACGTCGCCGACGCCAAGGGCGAGATCGTCCACAGCGCCGAGATCCCGGGAGCGACCGCCTCCCTCAAGCACGACTTCGCCATCACCCGCCGCCACGTGGTCTTCATCGAGGGCAACGTCACCTTCGACCACACCGAGCACTCCGGCATCCCCTACAGCTGGAGCGACCAGCAGCCCTCCCGTATCGGCGTCATGCCCCGCGGCGGCGACGGCGCCCGGCAGATCCGCTGGTTCTCCGTCGAACCCGGCAACATGCTGCACGCGGGCAACGCCTACGAGGACGGCCAGGGACGCATCGTTCTGGAAGGCCCCACCGTGGACCGCGAGGGGTTCCAGCTCTCCTGGAACTGGTGGGTCGGCGCGCCGGGGCGCGGTACCGAGCCCAGCACCCGTTCCTACACCCGCCGCTGGGTGATCGACCCGGCGGCCGGCACCGTCGACGAGCAGATCATCGACGACCTCGCGGTGGAGTTCCCGACCCTCAACGAGGACTACCTGGGCGCCGAGCACCGCTACCAGTACGCGGTGTCCTTCCCGGACCAGGAAGGGTTCGGCGGCTACGGCGTCGTCAAGTACGACCGCACCACCGGCGCCCGCCGCATCCACCAGGTCGGCGACGCCCGGCTGCCCAGTGAGGCGGTGTTCGTCCCCGCGGCCGGCGCCACCAACGAGGACGACGGCTATCTGCTCACCGTCGTCTCCGACCTGAAGCAGGACGCCTCCCAGCTGCTGGTCCTGGACGCCTCCGGCCTCGACCGGATCGCCACCGTCCACCTGCCGCGCCGCGTGACCGCCGGCATCCACGGCTCCTGGATCCCCGACAGCGCCCTGGACGGAAGCGAAAGCTGACCCCGCTTCCTCCCGGAAACGCCCTGACCTGAGCACCCCGACCGGAACACCCCCACCGGAACATCCCGAACAACCCCTCGAGCCCGAACAGGCCGAGGCTCATGACCAAGGAAAGTCGACATGACAAGAATCCGGAAGAACGCGGGCTGGATCGCCGCGGCCCTCTCCGCGCTCGTGGCCACCATCGCCGTACCGGCGCTCGCGCAGACCGAGGACGCCGATCACCGGACCCCCGCCAACAGCATCGACTGGCACGCCTGCGCCGACACCGACTTCACGAACATGCAGTGCGGATCGATCCAGGTACCCGTCGACTGGTCCCGCCCCCGCGCCGGCAGCACCACCCTCGCCCTGGTCCGCCGCCCGGCGGACGACCGGGCCCACCGCCAGGGCACCGTGCTCCTGAACGACGGAGCCGGCGGCTCCTCCATCGAGCAGCTGCGGCTGGCGATGCACATCCACCTCCCGGCCTTCGCCGGCGCCATGACCCAGAACTTCGACCTGGTCGCCGTGGACCCGCGAGGTGTGGGGCACAGCACGCCGATCCTCTGCGCGGAACCGCTCAAGCCCGCCGGAGTCAGCCACTTCCCGCAGAACCAGGCCGCGTTCAACGCGCTCGTGTCCCACAACCGGGCCTTCGCCGAGGACTGCCAGCGCCGCAACGGCCCGCTCACCGACCACCTCGACCAGACCAGCACCGCACGGGACTTCGAGGCGGTCCGGATCGGGCTGGGCGAGAAGCAGCTGAACTGGTACGGCATCCACTACAGCACGCTCCTCGGACGCACCTACGCCAAGCTCTACCCGGGCAGGCTGCGCACCATGGTCCTCGACACCGCCCTGGACGACACCGGCTCGCCGCTCGCCCGGGTCACCCAGGAGGCGGCCACCGCGGAATCGGCCTTCAACCGCTTCGCCGCCTGGTGCGCCACGTCGAAGGACTGCGCCCTGCACGGCAAGGACGTCGCGGCCGAGTACGACGCCCTCGTCGCCCGCGCCGACCGCACCCCGATCCCGACCGGGGGCGCGTCCCACCAGCCGCTGACCGGTGAGGACATCCGCGAGGCCACCCAGGACTACCTGACCCTGTCCGGTCAGGCCTGGCCGGACTTCGCGAAAGCCATCGTCAAGGCCCAGGCGGGCGACCCGATGGACTTCACCCACGACCAGGACGACACCCTCGACCCGGTCCAGGTACAGGTGCCGGCCTGTCTCGACGACACCCGCCCGGTGCACTCCCTCGCCCAGCTCACCCAACTGGGGAAGGAACTCGCCCGGGTGTCCCCGCACCTCGGTGGCGCCGTGCGCTCCTACAAGGCCATCGCCGGCTGCCTCGGCTGGCCCACCCCGTCCCAGCCCGTCAAGGCGGGCGCGCCGGTCCACGGCGCACCGCCCGCACTGATCCTCCAGTCCACCCACCAGGCCCTCGCCCCCTTCCGTGCGGGCGCAGCCATGGCCGCCCAACTCCCGGGCAGCGTCGTCCTGGGCCATGAAGGCGACGACTACAGCATGTTCCTGGTCTCCAAGTGCGCCCTGGAAGCCACCAACCGCTACCTGACCACCCGAGCCCTGCCCGCCCCCGGCACCGTCTGCACCGACTGAGAACCACCCCCTCACCGAAGGTGACGTCCGGCGCCCACACGCCGGACGTCACCCATTTCCGCGGTCGTTGAAGGTTCAGCCCATGGGCGGTTGCGGCTCGGGCTGCGGCCCGGGCGCGGGCTGCTCGGGGTGTGGGGAGGACGGCTGTACGCGGAGGGGGCGGGCTGCCCATTCGGGCAGGTACCAGTTCCACTTGCCGAACAGGGAGACGAGGGACGGAACGAGCAGCATCCGCACGATGGTCGCGTCGATCAGGATGCCCAGGCCGAGGCCGGTCGCCAGGGTTTTGAGATCGGTGCCGGGGCCGGAGGCGAGCGCGGCGAAGGCGAGGAAGAGGATGAGTGCGGCGCTGGTGACGAGCCGGCCGGTGCGGCCGATGCCCTCGATGACCGCTTCGTCGGTCGAGTGGCCGGCGTCGTACTCCTCGCGGATGCGGGAGAGGATGAACACCTCGTAGTCCATGGACAGTCCGAACAGGAACGCGAAGATCATGATCGGGATCCAGAACGTGACGGCCCCTGTGGCGGCGATGCCGAAGATCGCGTTGGAGCCGTGACCGTTCTGCCAGAAGAGCACCATCAGACCCAGGGTCGCCGCCAGGGAGATCAGATTGAGCAGCACCGCCTTCAGCGGCAGCAACAGGGAGCGGAAGGCGCGCACGAGCAGGATGTACGTGAGCAGCGCGATGATGGTGAGCATCAGGGGGAAGTTGCCGTAGACGGCGTGCAGGAAGTCGATCTGCGCCGCACCGATCCCGGCGACGCCGGTGACCCCAGGAAAGGTCGCCGCGACGTTCTTGACCCGCTTGACGACGTCGATGCTCTTCGAGTTCACCGTCTCGTGGTCCGGGATGACCACGACGATGCTCTGTCCGTCCCGGTTGCCGGCCGGCCCGGAGGGCACGAACGCCCCACGCACACCGTCGACCTTGCCCAGTTCGGCGGCGACCGGTCCGGCCTGGTCGGTGCGGACCAGTACCTCCATCGGGGTCAGCGCGCCGGTCGGGACGCCGCCGCGCTCCAGGGTCTGCAGGGTGTCGTAGGCCGGGCCGTTCTTGGCCAGCGATTCCGAGGAGGCCAGGCCGATCTTGATACCGAAGAAAACGCCGATCAGGATCCCGAGCATGGCCAGGGCGGCGGCGGCCGCGATCCAGCGGCGCCGTACCACGGCGGCGGTCCAGCGGCTCCAGAACCGGCTCGCCCGGTTCTCGTGCCGGATCTTCGGCCAGTCGACCTTCGGCCCGATGCCGCCCAGGATCGCGGGGGTCAGGGTGAGAGTGGTCAACACGCTCGCGAGCGGGATGAGCGCGCCGCCGTAGCCCATGCTGCGCAGGAACGGGACCGGCAGGACGACGAGGGCGAGCAGGCCGATGGCCACCGTCACACCACTGAACACCACCGCATGACCGGCCCGTTCCATCGCGACCACGACCGCCTCGTGATTCTCCCGGCCGCGGTCGCGCTCCTCACGCCAGCGGGTGACGAACAGCAGCGAGTAGTCGATCGCCACACCCAGGCCGATGAGGGCGACCAGGAACTGCACGATGAACGACACATCGGTGGCGTAGGTGAGCGGCAGCAGCATCACGAAGGTCGCGAGGATCGACACCGCGGCCACCAGCAACGGCAGCAGGGCGAGGAACGAGGCGAAGACGAAGGCGAGCACGGCGAGGGCTCCGACGGCACCGAGGAGTGTCTCCCCGAGCACCCCCGGCCCGCCGCTGTCATTGCCCCCGGAGGCCAGGACGTCCTGACCCGTCACCCCGACCGTGGCGCCGGACGGCAAGGCCTTCGCCGCCGCCACTTGGATGGGATCGGTGAGCAGCTTCTGGCTCGGTGACGGGTTGAACCGGTAGAACACCATCGCGTAGGCGGTGCGGTCGTCCTTCGTCCTGAAGGCCTTGTCGCCGGTGTTCGCCTCGTCGATCACTCGCACGTTCGGAACCGCTGCGCCCACGGCCGCGAATGCGCGGCCGACCTCGGCCTCATGGCCGGTGATCGTCTGCCCTGCCGGGAGCGTGACCGCGACCAGATACGGACTCGTGTCGCCGCCGCTGCCGAAAGCGGCCTCGATCTTGTGCGCCGTCACGGTGCCGGGCTGACCCGGCAGCGAGAAGTCGATCGTCAGCCGATCCGTCGTCCGGCCCGCCAGCAGCACGCCGGCAACCAGCACGAGACCCCAGAACGCCACAACCGCCCTGCGATGCCGCAGAACGAACTCGGCCCACCGACGCATGTCCGGTCCTCCCGCACGCCGTAGGGTGCCGAGCTCAGCCCTCGGTCCCTTTCCTCTGTTATCCGACAGATTTGCATACTTTGCACCACACGGCAGAGCCAGCGGGCGGGGTCGACGCAGCGCTCGTGCAGGCGCCGGCCCGTACGGGGACGGGGACGGGGGCATCGAATGTCCGTTCCCGTGACGCGTCCCTCGGCGCTACGCCACACGGTCGGCGCGCCTTCGGGCGAATGTCGCGCCGACGGCGTGGCGGGAACGGGCTCCGGTGGTACGCGCTTGGAGATGTCCAGGCCATCGCATCCGCAGTCCGGCAAACCGGACCCCGTCGCGCCGTCCGCCGAGCGCGGGCACCGGATCCGGAAGGCGTCGCGTCAAGCGCTGCGCGGCATCACCCCACCTCCGGCCGGGCCCGGCGGCGAGCCGCGGGTGTTCCCCGCCCTGCGGACGGCCGCCGCGTACGCCTGGCGGATCCTCGTGGTGGGCGTCCTCGTGTACGCGGTCTTCTCCGTGCTGGGGCGGTTCCACGAGATCGCCGTGGCCGTCTTCCTCGGCCTGGTCATCACCGCGATGCTCCGACCGGTGACCGACCTCCTGGCGCGCTTCCTGCCACGACCGCTGGCTGTCGCGGTGACCCTGATCGGCAGCATTCTGCTCGCCCTCGGCGTCCTGGCCCTGGTCGGCGGGTCGGTGGCGGGAGAGAGCACCGGGCTGGCGCGGGAGTTCCGGGCAGGCATCAACAGGATCGAGCACTGGCTCCAGCAGCCGCCGTTCCGGCTCAACCCCGAGGCGCTCACCGACGTCCAGTCCCGGATCGGGCAGTTCCTGTCGAGCCACCGGTCCACTCTCATCAGTACGGCGGTCAGTGGCGCCGGCCGGCTGGTCGAAGTCCTGACCGTGTTCGCGCTGGCCCTGTTCTCCTCGGTCTTCTTCATCCACTCCGGCGACCGGCAGTGGGGCTGGTTCTGCGACCAGCTTCCGCCGGCCGCGCGGGAACGGGTGATGGTCGGGGGCCGCGCCGCCTGGCGGACCTTCACCGGCTACACCCACGGCATCGTGCTGGTGGCCGCGATCAACGCGACCCTGGTCGGCGTCGCTCTCTTCGCCCTCGGCGTGCCGCTCGCGGTCCCGCTGGCCCTGCTGGAGTTCTTCGCCGCGTTCATTCCGCTGATCGGCTCACCCATCGCCCTTGCCGTCGCCGCCGTGGTGGCGCTGGCGGCCAAAGGCCCGCTGATCGCGGCCATGGTCGTCGCCCTCATCGTGGTCATCGGGCAGATCGAGGGCCATCTGCTGCACCCGATCGTGATGAGCTGGGCCGTCCGGCTGCATCCGGTGGTGGTCGCGTTCACGGTCATCGGCGGCGCCATCGCGGCCGGAGTCATGGGCGCGGTGGTGGCCGTACCGCTGGTGTCCGTCCTGTGGTCGGTCCATCAGGCGCTGCGCCGGACGGACGAACCGGGTCCGCCGCAGAACCCGGCCCCCGACCGGGGCACGGGATCATGAGGACATGAGCGCGGTGCCCGACCCACCCGAAAACCTCGTCAGGCACCGCTCTCCGGTGTGCCGCGGTCCCGTTACGGCACCGGCTGCTGCTGGGTGACGCAGTGGATGCCGCCACCGCCGGTGCCGAGGCGGTCGATGTTGAGCTGTTCGATGACGTGGCCGGGGAAGAGGCGGGTCAGGGTGGCCTTGGCCGCGGTGTCCGCCGGGGTGTCGCCGAACTGGCCGCTGATGACCGCCCCGTTGCCCACGTAGTAGTTGGCGAAGGAGGCGAGGAACTCCGGGTTGGTGGAACAGCAGACCGTCACCGCATCCTGGCCGGACGGCGCCCACCACGGACCGGTCTCACTGCGCGCCGAGGCGTTCAACAGCCCCCGGACCGAGACCACCGCATGACGTAGCCCACTATGGGAGAGCTCTCTTCAGCGGCGGCTGCCGGCCGGCGGAATCCGGCCGCGAGGCCGGTTCCCGACGAGCGGTGCGAGCCCTGTTGTCTCGTTTCCACCGTCTCTGGTCCACGATCCTCCACTAGGGTGAAGATCCTTTTGAATTCTGGGAGTTGAACAGATGCTTGCTGCCGTCTACCACGGTCAACGCGATGTGCGTGTCCAGGAATGGCCTGATCCTCAGTTACCGGCGGCAGGAGAACTCCAACTGGAGATTCTGCGGGCCAGCATCTGCGGTACCGACGTGGATGAGTTCGCTTCGGGTCCCCACCTGATCCCCCTCACCAAGCCGCATCCGGCGAGCCGTCATGTCGGTCCGCTCGTGCTGGGGCACGAGATGGTCGGAAGGGTGGCGGCGGTGGGGGCGGAGGTCACCGGGTTCGCCGTCGGGGACGTGGTGGTCCCGGGTTCCGGCGTCTCCTGCGGGAACTGCCGGTGGTGTCATGCGGGCCGGACGAACCTCTGTTCAAGCTACTTCACCGTGGGACTGCACGTGGACGGCGGCCTTGCCGAGCGGGTGAACGTCCCTGCGCGCATCAGCCGCTCCGTCGGGAGCATGCCGGCCGACATCGCGATCATGGCTCAGCCGCTCGCCGTCGCACTGCACGCGGTGCGCGGCGCCGAGGCCAAGGCGGGTGCGCGCATCGCGGTGATCGGCCTGGGCGGGATCGGCTCGTTGGCGGTGGCTGCCTGCACGGCGCAGGGCATCGAGACGATAGCCGTCGACGTCTCGCCGGCCCGCTTGGACATCGCGAAGCGAAGTGGCGCCTCGGTGCTCATCGACGCGTCCCAGGAGGACGCCGCCGCCGCGATCAAGCGGGCCACCGGTGGCGACGGCGCCGACATCGTGTTGGAGACGTCGGGCGTGCCCAAGGGGCTGGAGACTGCCATGAACGCGGTGAGCCGTGGCGGCCACATCCGCCTGGTCGGCCTGCACCGTGACCCCTCGCCCCTGAACCTGACCCGGCTGGTCCTCGACGAGATCCGGATCTCGACATCGAAGGTACACATCTGCGATCAGGATCTGCCTGAGGCGCTGGCCCTGCTCAACGACCACCCGGAGATCGCCACCACGTCAATAGACGCGGTCATCGACCTCGAGGACGTCGTGACGGCCGGGCTGATGCGCATGGCCGCGGGCGAAGCAGACGGCAAGACCATCGTCAGGCTGCCTACCTCGGACCCGAGGTAGGCACGTTCGTCACGGGCAACCCCAGGGAAGCGGCAATGAGCTTGGAGGGTTGATCTCCCAGAACACGCCGGAGCGCGACGGGCCCGCACTCTCAGTCCATGGGCAGAGTGCGGGCCCCGCACAGTTGTGGTCACACGAGCACGGCCGCCTCGTGGCCATCAGCCCAGACGCTGCTTCACCGCCGCCACATCGGGCCCGGCGTCGGCCGCCGGAATCTTCCAGCGGTAGGAGGCCTTGGTGGAGTCGGTGTAGACGAGTGTGCCGCCCTTGGCCTGCTCCGGGGTGAGATCGAAGATCTCGGCGCGGTTCTGCCGAGCTCCCGGCTCGATCCGGCCGAGGCTGTCGTACCCCGCGATGCTGACCTTGAAGGCGTTGCCCTTGCCCTCGGAGACGGTCTGGCCGTTCGAGCCGATCCACTGCCAGCCGGCGCCCGTGCCGTCCGTGGTCTCCTCGTCGGCCGCGTTCGCGGAGAGCGACGTGTCCAGGGTCGTGATGACGACGAAGGTGCCGTACCGCGAGGTCTGTCCGCGACCTGCCGTGGCATGGACGACGGTCGTCGGCGTGATCTCCACGATGCCGACGAGCTTGGTCCCCACCGTCCGTGCCGGCGTTCCGAGCGCCAGCGCGGCGCTGCCCTTGCCGGTGTCGCCGCTGGGAGCGGTCGCGGTGCCGGTAGGACTGCCGGTGGCCGTCGGCAGCACGGTGGTCGGCTGCCCGGCGGACGGTGTGCCCGTCGGCGTCGTGTGCGCGTCGCTGCCGGTCGTGCCATTGCACGCCGTCAGCGCGAGGCAGGCGGTGGCCGCCGTCGCGAGCAGGATCTTACGCATGGTCCCCCCAAGGTGTTGATGCCTGCCCGAGAACGTACCGCGACCGCGGCACCGCACAGCGTGACGTCACGAACCTGGGTCCAACGGCGGACCGTTGTGACGAACCCCCGACATCCGCACCGGATCGGTGGGCCCGGTCAGTAGTCCTTGAGGCTCAGGCTGTCGGCCACCCGCGGCTGTCACAAGCGACCCGGGTCATGAGACTCGCCAGGGCCGAGCGTGAAGGTACGGAGGTCTTGCGATAGATCGTCGACAGGTGGGTCTCGACGGTCCGGCGGCTGAGGTGGAGTTTGGTGGCGATGTTCTGGTTGCTCAGTCCCTCGGCCACCAATGCGGCGACTTCCAGCTCGCGTGCCGTGAGCTGGGCCAGCTCCGCGGGGACGTGCGGCGGGTCTTCCATCTGTGACCGGATCAACTCGGCCAGGTCGGAGACCAACCGCGCCCCGCCTCCGGTGGCCACCCGCTCGGCGCGGCGAAGCATGGCGTCGGCACGAGGTCCGTGGCCGGTGACCTTCGCCGGCGAGGCCGCCCGCAACAAGGACACCACCTCCCAGAGAAGCCCATCGGTGTGAGCGTGTTCCTGGGCCGCCTCGTGGAACAGGCGCGAGGCAGCGCTGGTGTCGCCCCGCTGCTCGGCGATCGCGGCCCTGGCGCGCAACGCCGCCGCGCGTTGGCCCGCAAGCCCAATGTGGGCCGCCTCCTCCGCGGCCCGGGAGGCCCAGCTTGCCGCCTGGTCGAGGTCGCCTGTCGCGATGGCGGCATTGGTGAGGGTCTCCAGTTGGGCCGGGCGGAGCGAAGGTTGCAGCCGCAGAAGTCCGGGGCCGCCTCCCGCCCTCAGGATGGCTTCCGTCGAACGGTACGGATCGCCGGCCATGTACGCGGCCTGGCCGAGCATGCACCAGGCCAGTGACGCCCACCAGTTGCAGCCCATGCCGGCCGCCGCCACCGCTTCCTCGGCGGTCGCCAGCGCCCGGTGATCGCCAAGGGGGCTCCCCACGAGGACGATCAGCGTCTTGGTGGACAACGTGAACGCCAGCAGGTCGCCGCTGCCGATGGCTCGCGCGACGGATTCGGCCTCCTCGGCGGCCTCCAGTGCCGATGGCAGTCGGCAGGTGCTCAGGTGCACGTAGGCCTTGCTCATCAACAGATGCGGCAGGACGTGGAGTTGTCCGGCGCGACGGGCGATGTCCAGTCCCCGCTCCGCGTGCCGTTCCGCCTCGGCGTACCGCTCCAGCAGGGCTTCCGCCCAGGCGAGCCACACCAGCGACTCGCACAGGTCGGTGAGACCGGGGTCGGTCAGGCCGTCCACGAGGCCTGCGGCTGCGTCGGCGAACCGCTCCGCGTCCCCGGTCCGGCCCTCGTACGCCTCCCCCAGCGCCGCGAGCCCGAGGACCCCGGCCTCGCCGGTGGTGTCGCCCTGGGAGCGAGCGGCGGCAAGAGTCCGCTCGATGTCCGCGCGTACGTCGGGATAGGAAACGGTCAGCAGCGCGGACATGCCCAGCGCCAGCCCCAGGGGAACCACCTGGCCGGGCGGAGGGCCGGGAGTGCGGGACAGCTCGTTGCGGAGCAGCGCGGTGGCCTCCGCCGAGTGACCCAGATGCCGTTCCATCATGGCGCACAAGGCGATGGCATCGGCGCGCAGGGCAGGGGTGCCGTCCCCTGACACGCTGATCAGTGCGTGCAGCAGATCCCGGCTCTGCCGCAGATTGCCGCTGATCCCCAGCGCCTTGGCTCGCGACAGCGTCAGCTCACCGCGCTGTCCGTCGAACTCAGTGGCTTCCGGCAGCATCTGCAGGACCACGTCCAGCAAATGGGCTGCCGTTGCCGGCGCCGTATCGGCGAACTGGACGGCCGCTTCACTCAGCACGGCAGCGGACGCCGGATCCCAGCCGTTGAGTGACCTCTCGACGTGATGGGCGCGCTCGGCGGCGGAGGCACCGGTCCTGGCCAGCTCGTCCGCCGCTCGGCAGTGGATCTCGGTACGCAGCCGGGGGGCGGTGTTCTCATAGACCAGTGCCCGCAGCAGCGGGTGGCGCAGCGTCCACTTGTCGCCCGCTCCCCTCCGGAGCAGGTCGCGTCGGGCGAGTTCGGCGGTCGGGTCACCCGGCTCTTCGCGCCCGGAATGACCGATCGCCACACGCAGCATCGAAGAGGTCGCATGGTCGCCGAGCACGGCCACTGCCTCGATGACGAGGCGCTGCGGCTCCGTCAGCGCGGTCAGTTCATCCAGCAGCAAGGAGTCCAGCCCATTGGGTACTCCGGCCGCGTCGTCGTCCGGTACGTGGGGGTGGATCCGGGCGGTGACTCCCGGCAATGACGCCCCGTTCCGGTACGCGTGGAGGAGGGCGTGCAGGTACAGCGGGTTTCCCTCACTGGCGGCATGCAGTTGCCTCGCATCGTCCTCAGGCAGGTCGGGGGCCAGTGCCGTGATGGACTCCCGTTCACCCAGCGGCCCGAGCGCCATGGGCAGCACGGCGCCGCTGTCGACTCCACGGGTGAGAGCGGCGGTCAAGGGGGTCGGAGTCTGCCGTTTCCGGTGCGCCAGGAGGAGCAGCACCGGGCCGTGCACCGGATGCCGGATCAGATGCTCCACCAGCTCCAAGGGCGCGGGATCCGCCCAGTGAAGGTCGTCGAGCGCCACCATCAGCCCGTTCTCCCCGAGCCGTGCCAGCGCCCCGGCGACGGCGCGATACACGGAGAAGCGGTTGGATAATCCCGCGTGTGACAGGGAGCCCCCCGCACCGCGGACACCCTGCAACAGCGGCGTCAGCGCCGCCACGAGTTCCTCGTCGAGCACCGTGGGATCGATGTCCGCGAACGCGTCCGTAAAGATCTGGAACGGTGTGTGTCGCTCGTACTCGGTGGCCCTGCCGCACAGCACGGTCAGCCCGCGCCGCCTGGCCCGCGCACACGCCTCGCCCAGGAGCCGACTCTTCCCGATACCGGCGTCCCCGGAGATGTCGACCACCCAGGGCCCCGCGTTCATCCCCAGGCCGTTGATGAGCGAGTCGAACTGCTCCACCTCCGCGGACCTGCCGACCACCGTCATCACGCTCTCGCCCCGCTCGTCAGGCCCTGATGTGAACAGGCTACCCAGCGTTTCGGGGTCGCGGAGATCCGGTGACGGGCGCTGACGCGATGTCGAGCCTTGGGCCCCCGTCCCCGGCCGGGTCGCGGGCCGGTCGCGGGCCGGCGCACGAGCCCATGGTTCCCGCCGCCCGGCGACACCACGTCCGGCCCCGCCGCTCACTACGTAGTTTCACGGATGCCACGGACCGCGCCACAGACCAGACTTGAGGCGGTCACCACCTGAGTGACGACCATCAACCGTGGTGGACGCTGAGTTTGAGGTTTTGGGGCGAACTCACCACCCTCATCGACGGTGACGTCTCCGACTCAGCTCCGCCCGCAGATCTGGAGACCCCGCATCATGCGTCCACGACGACCTTCTCGCCGCCCCTCCCCCTCCCTGGCCGGCCGTTCCGCGTTCGCGACTCTTGCGGGGGTGGGCGCTCTGCTGACGAGCTTCCTGGCCGTGCCGACCCCCAGCAGCGCCGTCGAACCCAGCAGCGCCGTCGCACCGAGCGACGTTGTCGCCAGCGACTGGATCGGCTTCGGTTACAACCAGGCCCCGCAGCCGCCGAACGGCACCACCTGGACCGCCGCCGACTGGAATCTGATGGTGTCCCGCACGGACTACATCAAGCCCGGCGTGGTGCGGGTGATGTTCAACCTGCCCTGGTTCTGGACGAGCACCGGCGGCTACGACTTCACCAACGACGCCTACCTGAGCGCCGAAAAGGTGATCAAACACTACGTCGATGAGGGCATCCCCGTCGTCAGCGGGCTGTTCGGCGTCGACCCGCTGAACTACACGGATCCGGGCACCGCCACCATCGAGGCGACGCTGGTGAAGCACCTTCAGGTCGACGGTGCCGCACCGAAGTACTGGGTGGGCCTCAACGAGCCCAACGTCTCGACCGGACCGAAGTCGTACTCCTACCCGGACTGGGTGACCGCGACCACCAACCTGACCACCGCCTTCACCATCGCGGGGGTGAGCACCTCGAAGACCGTCGTCTCCGGTGCGGACACCGCCGAGGCCGGCATCTCCGCCTACAGCGGCGACCTGGGCCACCAGACCGCGAAGAGCTGCAACCCGGGCTGCAGTTCCGCACTGGTCTGGAAGCCGGCCGCGCTCAAGTCCTTCACGGCGCAGGTGTACGCCGCCAGCGCGACCGACACCGCCGTCACCTTCCAGACCTCGTCCGACGGGACCACCTGGAAGAGCCTGTCCGTTGCCGCACCGACGCCGGTGGCCACCGTCACCGGCCAGAACAGCGGCGGTATGTGGCAGTACACCTACACGGCCTCGGGCATCGCCAACGCCACATACCTGCGTCTGTCGGTCGCGTCCTCGACCCTGGATCACACGGTCGGCGGCATGGCGATCGCCGGCGCCGGCAGTGCCCTCAACGATCCGCTCAACGACCTGACGCAGACGCAGACCGCTCTGAACTCGGGCTCCTGGACCAACAGCAACTCGTGGTGGCTGCGCTCCGCGCAGAGCGGCCTGCTCGGCGCCAGTGAGGCGCACTTCTACGACCAGGAGCTGTACGGTGCGGCACCCGCGTACGTCGAGCCGGTGATGACCCGGGCGGTCGCTCAGCTCCGCGCGGCCACGCCCACCGGCACCCCGGTGCTGCTCGGCGAGACAGGGATGAAGGCGGCCCAGAACCCGGACGGCAGCAAGAACTACGACTTCGCGCTGGACACGACGCAGCCGCTGCGCATGGCCGACCTGGCCGTGCAGGAGGCCCGAGCAGGGGTCGACGGCGCCGCCGCATGGTGCCTCGACGGCTACGCGGCCCAGACATACTGCGGCATGTGGGGACGCGGCACCGAAGACCCCAACACGGTCTCGGCGCACTCGACCGCGCTCCGGCCCTGGTTCTACACCTGGAGTCTGCTGAGCCGCTACCTTCCCACCGGATCCACCATCCACGCCCCCGCCCAGCCGACCGGCGTGCGCGTCCTGGCCGCCCAACTGCCCACCGGCGCCTGGACCTTCGTCCTGGTCAATCGCACCGCCGACACGCAGACCGTCTCGCTCAACGAACCGACCGGCACAGTCACCTTGGACAAGTACGTGTACACCAGCACTTCAGCGCCGACCGTCGACGCCAACGGCTTCCCCACCAAGGTCCGCACGCTGACCGCGGACTTCACGGGCGGTCACAACGTGACCGTCCCGGGCAACTCCGTCACCGTCTTCACCAACGGCTCCTGAGCCCACACGACCGCGGTCGGCCGGATGTCGTCCCGTCGTTGAGACAAGCAGTGGCCGTCCTCCACGCTTCGAGATGCCGGTAGCGAAGAGTGAGGGACGGCCACTGTGTCGGGGCTTCCGGTTGTCGGGTCCCTCGCACTTCGCACGTCCCTGGATCACGCCCGCACCGTGGTGATCGCTTGGTACCCCTCGGCCGTACACCGACCCGACTCCCGACCCCGAAGGGCTCACGCCACTGGCCTTCGCCGAGGACTACGGACATGACCTCGCGGTCCGACGACTCAAAGGGACGATCACACGGGGATGCCGTACCACCGCGCACCGATGCACGTGCCCTACTTGCCCGGGTCGTCCGCCCAGGCAATGAACCAGGAGGGCCCGTAGAGCAAGACCAGGACCAAGGCAGCGATCCCCGCCGTCAACACGATGATCGCGATCTTCCATCGTCGTGACACGTCCATCTCCACTCTCTGAGTGCCCATTGCGTGGTGGTGACTTCAGTCTATGAAACATCCCCGTTTCATCTCGGTGAGTTGGACCCGATGTGCAGCTGCGCAACTGCATCCGCAAGTCGAGGTCGGGGCAGTGCACGAACACTTCCAGCGATGCCCGCCATAACTCCGGCCGCAGGTCTGCCGCGAGGTCGACGCGCCGCTCAGCCGAGGACTTGCCGGGCGCCCAGGCCCGGACAGTAGCGAGCTCGCGGCCATGAGGCGGGCCGCCTGCTCATGGCGTACGGCGATCCCCGGATCGCTTACCGACCGGATCTGTTCTCTCGCCACGGAGACCGGCCTGTGGCTCATCCCTGGAAGCCTCTACGAGCGCGCCGAGGACGGCCACATCTACAACACCGCCCTCGCCGTCCCACCCGGCGGCGAGATCGTCGCCCGCTACCGCAAGGTCTTCCCCTGGCCGCCCTACGAAAGAGCAACGCCCGGACACGAGTTCACCGTCTTCGACATTCCCGGCACCGGCCGGGTGGGCCTGGCCATCTGCTACGACGGCTCCTTCCCGGAAACCATCCGCCAGCTCGCCTGGCTGGGAGCGGAGATCGCCATCCAGCCCACCCTGACCCCCACCCGCGACCGGGAGATGGAACTCGTCTGCGCCCGCGCCAACGCCTGGACCAACCAGGTCTACGTCATCAACGTCAACGTCTGCGACCCGGCCGGGGTCGGCACCAGCGCCGTCGTCGACCCGGAGGGCATCGTCCGCCAACAGGCCGGCTCCGGCGAGGAGATCCACGTCGACGTCCTCGACACTGTCACCGTCACCGTCACCGTCACCGTCACCAGGGTGCGCCGCTACGGCTCCGCCGGAATCAACCGACCCTGGAGCCGGCTCGCCCGATACGGAGAATCGATACATCTCCCGATGTACAGCGGCGGAACCTTCCGCACACCGGACAGGCTCAAGGGCGGGACCGCGTAACACCACGGTCGCGATGCCGATGCGTTCGGTCCTGCATCCCCCGCGCAGGACCGGACGCATCGGGGGCTGATGTGCTGAGTGGATGTGGTCTGTCGTAGCTTCGCCGCAGCCTGACGAGTGCGCGCGCTACGCCAAGAGGAACGTCCCCGTGACCACAGCCAGGGGCGGGCCTCCTCTCCCCCGGTTCGAGCCGGTGGTCCTTTCGGACGGATGCCGACCCGGCAGGCACCCGCACGTCCTGACGGGTACCGCGGCGCCTGCCGCTGCGCCCCCGTGGGACGGGACACAACGGCAGGCCGGGGCTCAGTCGGCGAGGGCAACAGCGTTCTCCGCGATGGCCTCGGTGCGGGGCTCCGCGATCCGTACGTAGTCGCGCACGTCCAGCGCCACGGACAGGTTCAGATCGGCTGCGTTGAAGAAGATCTCTTCGTGTTCCAGGAGGGCCGGGTCGACGACGAGTTCCAGCGCTGGATCGAAGGTGAAAGGCACGATGGCGCCGCTGACACAACCGGAAAGGCGTTCAGCGGTGGCGCGGTCGGCGAAGGACGCCTGCCGTGCCTCCCAGAGCTCCTGGATCCTGTCCAGATTGACCCGGCGGTCACCGGGCACCACGGCCAGGACGTAGTGAGAACTTTTCTTGGTCATCTTCACTCGGACGACGATGCACTTCGCTGCCTGCCCCACCGGGTGCCCGCGCAGGGCGCTCACCACGTCGGTTCTGCCTTCAGATGCGTGCTCGATCCGCCGGAAGCGGGCGCGGTGGTGGGTGAGATGGTCGAGGAGATGAGCACGCGCCGTGCGGTCGACGGGCGTGGCTTGAATCAGTGTGTCGCTCATCCCCGAACCATCGCGGAATCCGATTGGTTGTCGGCAAAGCCGAAGGTGCATGGGCGCAACGGCCGGATCGGGCAGACGGCTGCGGGGTCACGCGGTCCACGCCACCTGCGGCACACTCAGGCTCGCTCACGATGGCCCGCACCAGGGCCGCGCCCGCTGTCAACGCAAGGGGAACATCTGTAGCGGATGCCATCTCCCGTCCCCCCATTGCGACAGGTGGACCAGGCGGTGGTGGGCGTCGAGGTAGTACCGGCCACGCATTCCCACCTCGTACCCGTCCAGCCGTCGCACCGCCCGGACCGCTCCGGTCGCGCCGTCGAGCAGGTGCACACGGACGTGAGGGTCCGCTTGGCTCACCACCGCGACGTGACCGTCTGCCGCGAAGACATTGACGACCACCCCATGCGACCACCAGGTCCAGCGGGGCGCCCCGCCGTCCAGGGCGAACGCGGTCAGCTGATCGGCGCAGGCGTTCACCGGACGCACCACGGCAACCAGCAGTTCACCCACCGCGGCCACGCGCTGTCCGTCGGACAGTCCATCCACACGTCCGTACGCCGCGACACGCAGCTCGCCGTGCGCGGAGACCGGTATCCGCCCGGCCGTCCGCCCGTCCTCGGCGTCGAGGACCAGCACCTCCTCCGGCCCGCGGCGGCCCCGGCCACGACCTCGGCACAGGACGGCGAGCGGATCTTCCTGCAGGACGTGGACCGTGGCCACGGGCCCGTGCGTGGACGGAGCGGTCTCCCAGCGGACGGTCCCTTCGGCCGCGTCGAGACACCGGACGGTGAGGTGGCCGTCGTCCAGCCCGACCTGGATGATGCCG
This sequence comes from Streptomyces sp. H39-C1, assembly GCF_027158125.1. Taxonomy (NCBI): domain Bacteria; kingdom Bacillati; phylum Actinomycetota; class Actinomycetes; order Kitasatosporales; family Streptomycetaceae; genus Streptomyces; species Streptomyces sp. H39-C1. The sequence continues at coordinate 12,216 of NZ_JAPVLS010000104.1, read as the reverse complement.
GTCCGGCAGACGGCGAGTTGGACGTTGCCCCTCAACGCTGCGGTCGGGGGCCAGACGGGACGTCCGCTGTTCAGTGCGTAGGCCTGGAGCCCGAGCCCGTCCGTCAGGAGGACGGCGCGGTTCGGGGCGACTGCGACGGCTCCGCGGACGTGCTGCTCGTGCAGGCTCCAGGATCCGCCGCTGAGGTCGAACGGAACGGACCACAGGGCAGTGCCGCCCTCGACCCCAACGGCGGTGACAGCGCAGTCGGCGACCTCGCCACCTGCGCTGTCGTCCGCGTGGACGGCCAGACCCACCCCGCTCACAGCCGTGCGGCTCATGGCGAGCAGCGCCGTGCGGCCGGGAACGGTCCACGACCAGACGGCTTCCCCGGTGCCCAGGTCGTAAGCGTGCAACCCGTCCGCGCGCCCGCGCACCACCGAACCGGCCGCGCACCAGCCCCCCACGGCACCCTGGCTGCCGAACGCACCTGAAACCCCCGGAACCCGCCAGGCGGGCCGCACCTGCCGCAGCCGTCTCTTGGCGATCCGTTCCATCCCCACCTCCGGCAGCCCTCACCGCTGTGACCAGCGCCTTACCGCTCCAGGTCCTCGGGCCGAGCGGCGTCGGCGGACAAGCCTCCGGGTGCGTGACCCGCTCGATCGCGCTGTGCGGCCGATGACCTTCCGGGTCTCGGCCGGACGGGCGGGTCAGCGCAATCCGGCGAAGAGATCGTTCTCGGGTACGGCCGCGCCGGTGGCGTCCTTGACCCGTACGAAGGTCTCCACGCCCATCAACTCGCCGAACTTCTCCTTGCCCATCTTGAGGAAGAAGATGTTCTCGCCCTGACTGGCGTGCGCGGCCAGCGCATCGAACTTCTGACCGCTGAAGGGCGTGGTGTCCACCCACGTGAAGATCTCATCGTCGGGCAGGCCGATCTCGGCCATCGCGGCGGCCTCGGCAGGATCCGGCTCCGGCATGTCCTCATTGAACTCGCGCATGATCTCCCCGAAGCGCCGCATCATCGAGCGGGGCATCGTCGTCCAGTACACCTTCGGTGTCAGCTCGGTCATCTCCAGCGCCGCCATCGTGATGCGGTGGGCCTGAATGTGGTCGGGGTGGCCGTAGAACCCGTTCTCGTCATAGGTGACGACCACATCAGGTTGGTAGTGCCGCATGAGTTCCGCGAGCCGGGCGGCGCCTTCCTCCACGGGGGTCTGCCAGAAGGCTCCCGGGGCCTTGTTGCTCGGCCAGCCCATCATCCCGGAGTCGGCATAGTCCAGCGTCTCCAGATCACTGACCTTCAGGACCTCACAGCTCGCCTCGAGTTCTTGACGGCGCATCAGGACGACGGCCGCCGGATCGTGCCCGGCATCGCCCGGCTTGACACCCCCCGGTCCGTCACCACAACCGCCGTCGGTACACGTCACAAGAACCGTGCGGATGCCTTCCGCCGCATACCGCGCGAGGACCCCTCCGGTTCCGGTGGCTTCGTCGTCGGGGTGGGCGTGTACTGCCATCAGCGTCAAGGGTCGGTCAGTCATTGAACAGTCCTCTGCAGAAATTGAGCTCGCGGCAGGCCTACCGCGATCCTGGGGCCCGGCTCCAGGTGGGATGACCTCGCGGTCTCCATATTCCCGCCCGTGCGGCGCCGGCCCCTCGCCCAATGCAACCGTGTCGGCCGGTCTGGATGTTCCCTGCGCAGCCGTATGGCTCCATCTCCCAGCATCCGGCCGAGCCGAGTGCTCACGAGACCCATGCCGAATTCCGCGGCAGCCCGCAGGTGACCAGGCCGGCCTCGTGCCGACGCCGGGCGGCCGTCCGCCCACAGGACCCTTGATCATCCGACGGCGGTCCATCGGTCCGGCCACCCTGTGGATTTCCGCAGCGGAGGACCCGCTGAGCCCCGTCTCATTGGATGCTCGCCCAAGGTATGCCGCGCCATGCTCGCGCTTCTGCTAACTCTGGATGACGGCTGCCGCGCGGCGGTACGCCTCGGCGCGATCCTGCTCTCGGGCGGCGCGAACTTCGGGATCGGCCGACCACAGTGCTTGTCGGCTGGGTGGTAGGTACGGATGACTTCGAACTGCCTGTTCCGCACGGCCGCAGGGCGCGTCACAGCCGCGCTTCACGGGGAAGATGGTCGCGCTGGAGCTGTCGTCTGGTTCATTTCACCGATCGTCTGCCACAGCCGCAGCGCCCGCCCTCGGTGTTGGCGCGCCATGTGGTGGCTGCCGGCCGCGGCGTCCAGGTCGCCGATCAGTTGCCAGCACGTGGCCTCGTCCTGGCGGTCGCCGTGCCGGTGGAAGAGGCCAGCCGCGCGCTCCAACGCCGGGCTCGCCTGGTCCCGGTCGTCCTGACCGGCGTACACGCGGCCGACTTCCAGCAGCGTGTACGCGGTGCACCGCTCGTCGGCCAGTCTCTCGAAGGTGGCCGACGCCTGCCACAGACAGCGCAGCGCCTCGTCCGGATCACCGCGCCGATCGTGCAGTCTGCTGAACCGCCGCAGCACGACGGCGACGCGATGCTCGTCGTCAAGCGCCCTGGACAGGTTCAAGGCTCCGGTGAACCAGGACTCCGCCTCTTCGAGTTGGCCCTGCATGAGTCGCATCACGGCCATGGAGCAGGACAGCTGCGCTTCGACGTCCCGGTCGCCTTCACCGACCGCGATGGCCAGCGCTTGCTCGACACGTTCGAGTGCTTCGTCGTCACGGCCCTGCACCCGGCTGACCGTACTGAGCATCGCCACCGACAGTGCCTCGCCGCGTTTGTCCCCGTTGTCCCGGCACAGCTCGATGGACATGTCGAGGGCGCGGGTGGCTCGGTCGAATTCGTCTTGGTAGATGTGCAGTTGACCAAGTCCGCGGAGCAGCACCGATGCGCCGCGCGCGTTGCCGGTGGCCTCGGCCGCGTCCAGCGCGAGTCGGTGCCCGTGCTGCCAGTCCTGATACAGACACCGGTGGTCGTAGTAGGTGGCCGTGCCGGCCGCCAGCTCCCAGGCCAACTCGTCCAGGCCCCGGTCCACGGCAAGTTTCACCGCACCGAGCAGGTTGTCGCGTTCCGCGTCGAACCAGCCGAACGGATCGGCCATGAGCCGGTCCATGACCGCGTCGGGCAGCGACCGGCGCGGTGCCGAACCAGGCGCGGCGGTCAGCAGCCCAGCCGGCAGCCGGTCGGTACCGCGCCTGACCAGATCGAGCCAGACGGACAGCACCCGGATGATCGCGTCCCGCTTGTCCGCGGTCGGCAGGGGAGCGGCGATCTCCACGGCGCAGGTCCTGATCAGGTCGTGCAGTCGGTAGCGCGGCTGGCCGATGGCGTCGGTGGCGGTCAGCCGCACCAGGCTGGCGTCGACGAGGGTGTCCAGCACTTCTTCGCCGTCCGGGCGGTCCAGCAACGGGCCGACCACCCAGCCGGGCAGGGTGTAGGGGCCGAGCAGACCCAGCAGACTCAGCGCGCGCACAGCGTCGGCCGGCAGCAGCCGTAGGCTCAGTTCGACGCTGGCCCGCACGTTGAGGTCCCCGATCCTCAGCTCGGCCAGCCGCCGGGACTCGTCCTCGATGCGTTCCCGCAGCACCCGCAGCGACCAGGCCGGGCGGCCCGCGAGTTTGCCGCCGGCGATTCGGATCGCCAGCGGCAGGTTGCCGCAGCAGTCGAGGATCGCGTCAGCTTCGCCCGGTTCCCGCTCGACCCGCCGCCGCCCGACAATTCCGGTGAACAACTCCCGCGCCTCTGCCGGGCTCAGCACGTCCAGGTCGATATGCCGGGCGCCGGGAAGTTGCGTCAGCAGAGTGCGGCTGGTGATCAACACGGCACAACCGTCGGCGCCTGGCAGTAGCGGCAGCACCTGATCGGCGTGACCGGCATCGTCCAGTACCACCAGCATGTGACGGTCGACCAGCAACGAACGGTAGAGCGCGGCGCGCTCGGACAGGCCGTTCGGGATCGCACTGCCGGCGATGGAGAGCGCGCGCAGTGCTTCGGCCAGCATCAGTCCCGGGTCCCGTGGCTCGTCCGATGTTGCCGCGAGGTTGAGGTAGAGCTGGCCGTCGGGGAAGTTGGCGCTCGCCAGCCGCGCAGCGTGCGTCACCAGGCTGGACTTGCCGACACCGGGACTGCCCACGATGACGGCCACCGGGGCCCGGTTCGACGCCGACACGTCGAGCAGTCCGGCGATCTCGGCCAGTGCTTCTGCCCGGCCCACGAAGTCGGTTACGTCGAGGGGCAATTGACGCACGGGCATCGCCATTGCCGGCCCGGGGGCCGCCGGGGCAGGACTCTCCGGTGGTGTGCCCGAGGGACCCTGTGCCGGGACCGGAGCGGCCAGGGCGGGATCTGCGGTCAGGATGCGCTGATGCAGCGCCTGGAGCGGCGGGGTGGGGTCGACGCCGAGTTCGTCGGCCAGTGTCCGGCGCAGCCGCTCGTACGCCTGCAGCGCCTCGCCTTGTCTTCCGCACCGGTAGAGGGCGACCATCAGGTGTTCGGCGACCTGCTCGTCGTAGGGGTGCTCGCGGAGCAGAACGGTCAGTTCATCGATGACCTCTCGGTGGCGCCCCAGGTCGAGTTCGATGGCGAGGCACTGTTTGTGCGTGGCCGCACGCTTCTCGTTCAGCCCCGCCGCATCGATTTCCAGGACTTGACTGGGAGTGTCGGCCAGGGCGCTTCCGCGCCAGCAGGCCAGCGCCCGCCGCAGCGCGAGGGCTGTCTCGAACGGGGCCGTGCGCTGTTCGGCGAGGTGTCGCTCGTGGTCGAACTCCAGCAGGTCGAGCTGATCCCGGGCCAGGTGGATCTCATAGCCGCCGCGCCGCGTGCTGATCAAGGAGCCGGGTGCTCCGCAGACGACGAGGTTGCGGCGCAGCCCGGAGACAGCATCCTGGACCTGGCGGACCGCGGTGGCGGGCGCGTTCCCGTCCCACATCACGGCGACGAGCCGCTCCATGGCGACGATGTTGTTGGCGTCGATCAGAAGCGCTGCCAGCATCTTGGTCTGCCGCGGCCCGTTCAACGGGACCGCGCGTCCGGCGATCTGGGCGTGCAACGGCCCCAGCAAGCCGAATCTCATGTTCCCCCCGGCACACGATGATGAGCGTCAATCCCCCGGCTGACCTCGCACTGGGACGAATCTAGGACGGCCGACGGATCCGTGTCCATAGCGTCCCTGTTGCACGGCTCACCGAAGGCGAGCGGGCCGGGCATTTCCCTGCTCGCAAGCCACCGATCGGACCTATGTTTCCTTGTTCCTCCAGTACCTGAACCGGAACAGTTGAGGGCGGCGGCGAGCGGAGCGAGTTGCCTTGATCTGGTGGAGAGAGTCCGTCCCCGCGGTCGCTGCGGCGTCAAAGATCACCGATGACGGGGGGACATCGCTCCCCGGCGTTCGTCCGAAATCCGCAGGACGCATGCCCTATCCGTGGCTCGACGGTGCGCGTCATCTCAAATCCCTCGAAGTACCGCGGTGGTTGGTCTGTCTGGTCGCTCACCACTCCGGGACAACCTTCGAGGCGGAACAGCGGGGACTGTCGGCAGAGCTGGCCCCGTACGGACGGGAGGACTCCCCCGCTGCTGGATGACTGATCTACGCGGACATGACCACGAAACCAGCGGGTGGGTCCTTCGATTTCGAAACCCTGGATGACCGGCACGCGGTGGAAGTGCCCCGACGCCAACGCCTGGCCAGGCGCCACGGGCAGCAGCGCATTGCCGAAGGCGGGCCGGTTGAAGGACTGCATCAGCTGCGCGGTGGCGAGGCGATCCGTGCTCTGCCCACGCAGGCACGCCAGTACCTCATCTCCGCCGCCCGCTGTACAGCCCAGTTGCCGGGCGGCTTCTGCACCGGCCGTCTGGACATCGCTCTCCGAGGCGAACGGCTCGTACGCCGGCATTCCGGGTCCAAGAGCACCACGGGGGAAGGACATGAGGCAGGAACCGCTCTGGAGCACCGCCCGCTGGAAGAGTCCGACGGCCGTCGGCGAGGTGAGGTGTGCACAGATACTGAGGGCACCGGCGGACTCACCGAACAAAGTGACACTGCCCGGATCACCGCCGAAGCGTTCCGCGTTCGCCCGCACCCAGCGCAGGGCGGCCTGCTGGTCCGCCAGGCCGAACGGTGGGGCGGAGCCCAACCCGGGGTGGCCGAAGTAACCGAAGATTCCCAACCGGTAGTTGACCGTGACGACGACCGTGTCACCCCGGACCGCCAGTTGTTCGGTGCTGTAGTCACTGCCGGAACCGCCCAGGAACGCACCGCCGTGCATCCACACCAGCACGGGCCGCTTCTGCCCGGCCGGCTTCGGCGTCGGCATCGTGACGTTGAGATAGAGGCAGTACTCCGACCAGAGGACCACGCCCGCACCTGGTACCGGCATCTGCACAAGCGAGAAGCGGCTCCGGCGTCTGGAGATCCTCTCGCGCGTGCAGCGGCTCCCACAGGCGCATCGCACCCGCACCGGTCACTGGTATCGCGAGCTGTCCGCGGCCATGCCCGAGCGCCGGCTCGACATCATGATCGCCATGCTGTCCCCCGACCCACCGTAGGACCCCGATCCCGCTTCAGCGCTGGCCTACGCCGAGCTTCATCTGCTCATCTCCACGCCCAGTTTCACCCGCTGGACACAGGACCACGACGAAGAGATGAGGGACGCCCCGGCCTTCTACGGGGAGATCGACGATGCCGTCGTCCTGACGGCCGCCGCTGTGACCCAGGGGCTGCCGCCCAGCGCCGGGGATGCGGTGAACGCCTTCGTCTCCGCCCACGCACGAGCCCGGCGCGAGTCGGACATCCCCGCCTTCCGCGCATACCTGCACGGGCTGGTGTCGAGGTCGTCCGGCTTCGACCCCCGCCTGGAACGCTATTGGGCCCTGGTCGGCACGGTCACCGGCGGACGCGTGCTGAACATGACGGTGGCTCATAGATGGCTCACCGACGGACTGTCGATCTCGATGGCCGGCACCGCACCTCCGACTTCAAGGTGACCGGCTGCCAGTGTTCACCCCACTGTGTTCAGGCCCGGCAGCGGGATGATCCGGGTCGATGCGGTGCCGGCTCCGGACGGCGGCAGCACCGCCGACGTCCGGCGGCGGCCCACCGGGCGGTCGGGGCCTACCGGGCGGTCTGGGCCGACCGGGAGGGCCGTCCGGCGACCGCCGCTCACGTCGTGAGGGTGTCGTCGAGCCAGTCGTAGATGCGGGCGAGGGACAGGCGCATGGCGCCGGGGTGGCAGTGCGCGCCGGCGCCTTCTTCGGCGGTGAAGACCATGAGGGTTTTGGGGCAGGTCAGGTGGTGGTAGAGCTGCTCGGGCTGGCCCTTGAAGAATTCGTCGTCGGCGGCGTCGCAGACCAGGGTGGGGCACCGGATCTGTTCGGCGATGCCGTGGTGAAGGGTGTAGTCGAGGTAGGAGGCGCTGAAGGCGCGGGGGGTGTCGACGCCCATGACGTACATGCCGTGGTTGATCGCCCAGCGGGCGGTGGCATCCTGGGCCATGAGCTGCTCGAAGCCCGCGTCGAGTTCAGGGGCCGAGTCCGCGCGCAGGAGACGTTCGGCCGCGGCGCGGTCGCCGGGGATGTTGCGGACGGAGATCTGGCCGAGGTCATAGACACCGTCCACAGCTATCAGTGCGGCCAGGCGGTGCTCGAAGGCCGCTGCCCGGGGGGCGAGCACACCGCCCATGCTGGAGCCCAGCAGCGCGATACGGCTGGGGTCGACCTCGGGAAGGGTCTCGGCGAAGTCGATCACGGGGGTGATGACGTTCTCCCAGTCGGGGCGGAAGACCAGCCCTTCGCGGTGGCGCGGGCCGGGCTGCCCTGGGCCGTCGAAGGTCAGCACCGTATAACCGCGCTCCACGGCCGCCAGCGCGCCGCTGAAGTGGAGCTCCTCGGCGGTGCCGTCGAAACCGGAGTGCATGATCAGCGTCGGCCGGGGTGCGCCGGTGGTGTCGGCCCGGTAGAGGTAGCCGGGCAGCGTGGTGCCCTCGTACGGGATACGGACCGGCTCGATACGCGGGGTGGACAGCGCGGCGGCCGCCTGGAAACAGGCCACGCTGCGGTCGTAGGCATGGTCATGGCGCGGGTCGCACGGGTGCCCGTGCAGGAAGAACTCAGCCGACCGGTAATAGTTCGACGCCCGCAAGAACCCGTCCCGCGCACTGACCGGGTGACCGGCCTCCAGCGCCATCCGCGCCTCGCCGGCCACCCGGTCCGCCGTCGCGAGCCACTCCGTGTGCCAACTGTCGTAGTCACCCTCAACGATGCGCTCACACGTCGAGACGACCTCACCGAAATCAGCGCCGCCATAAGCGATGTGACTCATCGACCGCAGGGTCTCGTACCAGAACTGGGTGTTGTCCGGGAACAGCAGCTGCTTCATGACAGTGTCCTTGAAGGTGAGGGAATGAGCAGGGCCGGGCGGGGGCGGCGGCGGGGTTGCGGTCGGCGTCTGAGCCTTCCGACGCCGGGGATCGGCACGACGGGGATCGACACGACGGGGATCGGCACGAGGGGGGTCAGCGGGCGCTGCCGAGGTCGCGGTCGGCCTCGGAGCCTGCGAGCAGCAAGGTGGTCTCCTCGATCCGGCGGAAGCGGCCGTCGGGCGCGAACTCGCCGAACACGTAGACCTCCATGCGGACCGTGGAGCCGTCCGTCTTCACGACCTCCATGGTGTGGCGGTCGGCGTACCGGTCGCCGTCCGCGAGTTCGTCGTGGACCTCGACCGAGCCGCCGGCCACGACCGTGCGCAGGTGGGCGATATGGGCGAGGAATTCGGTGCGATCCGCCCAGCTGCCGTCGGTGCGCTGGCGGTAGTCGGGGGCGAAGTGCCGCTCGGCGGCCTCGTCCAGATCCAGGCCCGGGGTGAGGAGCAGGTCGGTGAGGGCGGCGCGGATGTCGGTGCGGTTCATGGGATTTCCTCCGGTGTGGTGGTAGTGGCCCGCAAGGCGAGCACAAGAGATGCACGAGAGATGCGTGCTTCGAGCACGCTTATGACTGTACGGGGAAAGCGTGCTTCGCGCACGCTATTCTGAAGCGGTGACGAACACGACCGGCGACGACATCGCCCAGACCCTCGGGCTGCTCCTGCGGCGCAGCACCCGCACCCGTCTCCATACCCGCCTCACCGACGGCCTGGAGGAGGCGGTTGACGACCTCACCTACCCGGTCCTCAGCGGCCTGGCCCGCACCGGCCCGTGCAGCGCCGCCGACCTCGGCCGCGAGGTCGGACTGGACCGCACCACCGTCAGCCGGCGCGCCGACCGCCTGGAGCGGTTCGGGCTCCTCGAGCGCCACCCGGACCCGGACGACAGCCGCGCCACCCTGCTCACCCTCACCGACGACGGCCGCGCCGTCGTGGCCGTCACCCGGCAGCGACTCGCGGACGCCATCGAGGACTCACTCGCCAGCTGGCCGCAGGCCGACGCCCGCACCTTCGCCCGCCTCCTGCGCCGCTTCGTCGACGAGGGACCCTTCGCCGGCGACCACGACTGACCGTCACGGGCGGTGCGATCGAGCGGTCGAGCGGGCCAGCAGGCGGGCAGGCGGGCAGGCGGGCAGGCGGGCAGGCGGGCAGGCGGGCAGGCGGGCAGGCGGGCGGGTCTACCAGTTCGCCCAGGGGAGGTTCCAGCCGCCGAGCCCGTTGTCGGGGGCGACCGCCTTCTCCTTCGAGTGCACGACCTTGACCACGTCGCCGATCAGCGAGCTGTTGAAGAACGCGCCCGCGGCGGAGTTGTCGCTGCCGCCCTCCACGTCCTTGAGCGAGACGCAGCCGTGGCTGGTGTTGGCCTTGCCGAACGGTCGCCCTTGTACCAGTAGTTGCCGTGGAGGTAGGTGCCGCTGCTGGTCAGCCGCATCGCGTGCGGGACGGCGGGGATGTCGTACTCGTCGCCGAGTCCGACGGTCCGGGAGTTCATGTGGGTGACCTTCTCCTTGGACATGATCACCATCGTGCCGCTCCACGACGGGTGCTTCTCGTCGCCGAGCGTGGCGGGCACGGTGGTGGCCTTGCCGTCCCGGACGATCGTGAGCTGGTGCGTGGCGGCGTTCGCGGTGGACACCTGCGACCGGCCGATGGTGAACGGCTCGTCCTTGTCCACGTCGCCGTAGACGCCCGGTGAGACCTCGACGTTCTTCAGTCGGTAGTGGATGGTGACCTTGGTGCCCGGCTTCCAGTACTCGGCCGGGCGGAAGTCCAGCCGGTCGTCGCCGAACCAGTGGCCCTTCACCTCGGTGCCGTTGTCGGTCGCGAAGGTGATGCCCTTGGCGACGGCGTCCTTGTTCACGATCTTCTTGCTGAACTCCACCTTGACGATCATGCCCACGCCGTAGGTCCGGCCGTCGCCGATGTTGTCGTTCGTGGAGACCTGCCTGCCGGGCGTGCGTGTGGTGAACGCGGTGGTGGCGGCGGCCACGAGGCCGTCGGCGTCCGTCGCCTGGGCGTTCACCGTGTACGCCGTGCCGGGTGCGAGCGCGGCGGCGGGCTTCCAGCCGGTGCCGTCCGGGGTGAGCGAGCCGGGCACGGGCTTGCCGTTCTTGTCGGTCACGTCCACGGTGGTGAGCCTCCCGTGGGAGACCGACACCCGAAGCGCGTTCGGGGCGACGCCCTGGGCGCCGTCCTTCGGCTCGACGTCCAGCACCGCGGCCGACGTCTTCGGCACAGCCCCGCCTGTGGTCGTGGCGGCCGGGCCGCCTGCTGCAGCGGTGTCCGTCGCACGGGAGGCCTCGGCGCCCTCGCCGTGGGGGTTGCCGCAGGCCGCGGTCATCAGCAGGATGCCGCCCATCGTCAGAGCCACCGCGCCGCGGTGGAATCGGTCGCCGGTACGTATCGCGCGCCGGGCCGCCTGAACAGTGCTCACTGTTGTTGCTCCTTTTCGGTGATCACCGAAAGCTTGTCGGCCGCTTCGTCCCAGCAGCAACGGCCGGCGTCCGATCTGGGACGCAGGGACGCCTTTACCTGCTTTGAGCTGGGAAGACGTAACCTTCCTGGGACGCGTTAATGGGACGCAGGAACGGCGTGCCCGGCGGCGGGAACCGCGGGAGCGTGAGCGGGCGTGCTTCTGCCCCGGAGATCGCTTCACGGTGGTCCGACCGCAGGGGGACGCGACAGCGCCGAACCCGAGCACCGAACCCGACCGCCGAACCCGACCGCCGATGTCGGCCGGGGACGGCGGGGCGCGATCATTGCGGGACGCAAGAGCGGGGTGGAGGAACGGTGCCAGAGGGGTTCGGGGAGTTGAAGGAGCGGGACGAGATCGCGCTGCTGCTCGGGGAGCTGAAGAGCCGGTCGGGGCTCAGTTACGGCGCGCTGGCGAAGAAGCTGCATCTGAGCACCTCGACGCTCCACCGCTACTGCACCGGCGAAGTGGTGCCGACGGAGTTCGCCCCGCTGGACCACCTCGCGCGGCTGTGCAGAGCGACGCCGCAAGAGCTCGTCGAGCTGTATCGGCTGTGGGTCGTCGTCCACGCGGCGCGAGGGACCAGGACGTCATCCGGGTCCGAACCGTCCAGTCCGACGGGTCCGACGGGTCCGACGGGTCCGACGGGGGCGACGGGTCCGACGGAGGCACAGGCGGAGGCACAGGCGGGGCCGGAGGCGCAGGCGACACCGGACGGGAGAGGTGATGAGGCCGGACCGGTCCCCGCCGCCCGCGCCGAACCGGACCCTGTCCCCCGGGCGGTGCCGCTGCGGTGGCGGGTCCGCCACCGGGGGCTGCTGGCCGCGGCGGCGGTCGCCGTGGTGCGGGCCACCATCGGGGCGGTCGCTACGGGGCTGGAGTCGGCCACCGGCAGTGACACCGATCCTGGGCGGGCCACGGCCGGCGGGTCGTCCTCCGGAGCTCCGGCCGCGGGCGGCCTCGAGTCGTCGTCGTCCTCCCCCGCGCTCGCCTCCGCCGGCGCGGGCCCGGGCGCGGGCGCGGGCTCGCCGGGGCCGAGCGGCGGGACGGACACGAGCGCTCCGATCAAGGTTTCGGTCAAGCCTTCCGGGTGGGACACCCCGTGCGATCAGTACCTGGTCGACCGCCCGCCGTCCGAAGTCCCTCGACCGCCCCAGGTGCCGGACGTGGCGGGCTGGGTCTCCCGGCTCGGCGCGGTTCCCGGCCCCTACCTGTCGATCGAGATCGTCGTGCAGGGCACGATCACCTCCCCGGATGAGTACTTCGGCGACGACCACCCGGCGCACTACTACGCCTTCGGTGAGATCTACCACGGACGGCGGCTGCGCAAGGTCGGCGCAAGCAGGCCGTTCACCGGCGC
>NZ_JAPVLS010000103.1:0-29720 GCF_027158125.1 Streptomyces sp. H39-C1 | reverse complement strand
ACGCCACCGAACTCGCGACAACCCAACTCAACGCCCGCGCCAAACCCTGGATCTGGGGCAGACCCGCCCCACCCACCCGACACCGACGCCGACGCTACGTCTACTGCCTTTGAGGAATTCAGCACTAGCGCCGCCCATGCGTGCCAGTTGCTCACACCACACCCAGCAGACGCTCCAGCAGCCGCGACGCGCTGACCACGCCCAGCAGCCGGTCCCCGCCCGTGGGATCGGCGCCATGTTCGACCACCGCGACCAGGGGACTGCGCGAGGACGCCATCAGCGCGGCGACCTCCACCGCGGTGTCCTCCGCGTCCGCGATCGCCGGCGGGCCCGCGTTCTTCGGCAGGACGTCGGCTACCGTGCGCCCGGTCAGCGCCTGGCACAGGCGGTCCGCGTGCGGCTCGTCGATCACCGCAGCCAGCGCCGGATCCTCCAGCACATAGCCCGGCACCAGGAACCGCACCAGCTGTGAGGCGGGCAGGATCGCTCTCGGCATCCCGTAAGGGTCCAGCACCAAGACGGCCGGGAGCCGTTGCTCGGCCAACAGCCGCGCGGCGGCCAGCGCCTGATCACCCTCGGCGATGCTGGGATAGGGCTCGGCCAGATCACGGGCACGCATCAGCGGCTCCTCGCACACGATGAAGCGCCCACCGCCAGGGCCGTTCCCGGCCCTCTCCGGGGCACCAGGAACGGAACAGGATGTGCCGGCCGCAGCAGTAGGAAACCGCCTCACACGTCGCCACGGGAACCTCCAGATCGGCAAAAAGGATCGCCAAAGCGATCGCCGACCAGACTTCCCGGCACACCAAGCAGGACTCTACGCACCACCCCCGCCCCCGACCAGGACCTCCGGGCCCCGACATGTCGTTGTCAACTCAACGATGTTGCGTCAGATGCAACGTGAGCGTGGTCGAGGATCTACCGGGGGCTGCGTACCTGCTCCTTGCCGACGGCAAGTACACCTGGACCCGCAGTCTCGGAAGCACTGTTGGAAGGCTGGGCACGGCAGCAGCGCACCGGGTTCCTGGACTTCGAGTCGAAGATCCGTCCCAGAACCTCACTGGTCCGACGACTGACCAGCTTCACCCCATGAGCACCCCGTGGCAGTGGGAGCAGGCCGAGGTGGAGGCTTTCTTCGATCAACTGAGTACGGGCCAGAGTGAGTGTCAGTCATGGGAGCTTTGGTGGTTTGGCAGGGTTCCGCCGTGGAGTGCTCAGCTGGGGTTGATGGTCTTACGTAAGCCGTAGACGGCGGCGCCGAGGGCGAGGACCGCCGCGCCGGAGGCAGCTGATGCCAGTGGCAGGGCGAAGGCCAGGACAATGCAGCCGATGAGGCCGAGGGCGGGTACCGCACGTGGCGGGCAGCCTTCGGCGGGAGTGAGGGTGAAGGCCGCGGCGTTGGCGATGGCGTAGTAGGCCAGCACTCCGAAGGAGGAGAAGCCGATCGCCCCGCGCACGTCCACGGTCGCGGCGAGCACAACGACGACGGCACCAACGGCGAGTTCGGCGCGGTAGGGGACGTGGAAACGCGGATGGACGGCAGCCAGGACGGTCAGGGCGGTGACGGCGACGGCGACGGCCGTGTACACCACGAGGGTGGTGCCCAGGGCGATCGGGATGGCGCGGGGGATGGTGCGGGCGGGGTCGCGGACTTCCTCGCCGAGGGTGGCGATGCGCGCATAGCCTGCGAAGGCGAAGAACAGCAGCCCGGCGGCTTGGAGCACACCTGTGACGGTGGTGTCCGCGCCGATGTCCAGCCGGGCGGTGTGGGCGGTTCCACCGGTCAGGCAGACGGTCACCACGGCGGCGAGGACTGCCAGCACGAAGGCGACGATGACCCGTGTCAGCCAGGCTGACTTCTGCACCCCGGCGTAGTTCACCGCGGTGAGCGCCACGACAGCGGCGACCGCTACCGCGTGCGCCTGTCCGGGCCACACATAGGTACCGAGGGTCAGGGCCATCGCCGCGCACGAGGCGGTCTTGCCGACCACGAAAGCCCACCCGGCCAGGTAGCCCCAGAAATTCCCGAGGCGTTCGCGGCCGTAGACGTAGGCTCCGCCGGATTGGGGGGTAACGGGCGGGCTGAGGACGTGGCGTTGCAGTAGGCCACCACAGCGGCGAGCGCCAGGCCGACGAGCAGACCGGACCCGGCCGCGCCGGCAGCCGGGGCGAGTGCGGCGAAGATACCCGCTCCGATCATCGAACCGAGGCACTCCGACCTCGTCGCTCAGCCGTACGCCTCGGCCTCGACGACCCCACGTCCGTCCTCGCGCTGGCCGAACACCCCGATCCCTCGGCTAGAGGCCGGCTCGGTCTCTAGCGGCACATCCACGCGCCGACTCCGCGCTGAGCACCGACCCAGCCGTTCGAGAGCGAGCCGTTGCGAAGGTGCCTCGACGGCTGCCATCCGGCCGACGGTGGTCGGCTGGGGCTGCAAGAGGAAGCGGGGATCATAGGCGACGGCAGCTGCGCGCTGCGCGCATTTGAGCACTTTCGCTGAATCAAATCGTTCGCCCAGTGCAAAGGTTAGCGTGGCTCATGCCCCGGCACACCCAGGGGCAACAGCGTCCGCCCGATGAACCGTCGCGCACTCCAGGAGGCATGATGAAATCTCATGCGCGGAATCCGAGGCTCTCATCCCGTCGCGGCCGCCTGACGGCCGTTGCCGTCGCTCTCGTGGCAGTCATCGCCACCGTATCCGTATGGCTCGCGCAGACAAACAGCTCCGCTCACGAGTCAGTCTCCGCGAACCTCCCGGTGTCGGGGGCCGGCCAAGCCGCCCCGAGGGCGGGAAACACGGGTGCCGTCACCGAGTTGGACAAGACGTTCCTCACCAAGGTCCGACAAGCCGGCCTGTGGGAGATGCCGGCGGGCCGGCTCGCCCAAACGCATGCATCGAGTGAAGCCATCAAACGCGCTGGTATGCATCTGCTCGACGGGCACAGCACGCTCGATCAGCTGGTCCGCGAGGACTCCGCGGCGCTGAACGTGCCGATTCCCGACCAGGCCACCGCCGAACAACAAGGCTGGGTAACCCAGTTGGAAAATGCGCGTGGCGAAGCCTTCGACCAGCTCTTCGTGGACCTCCTCCGGGCATCCCACGGCAAGGTGTTCATCACCATCGGTGAGGTGCGCGCGGGCACCAAGAACTCCTTGGTGCGGCGACTGGCAACGCAGGCCAACAACACCGTCCAGGACCACATGGATGTCCTGGAGGACACCGGCCTCGTCAGGGACACCACCCTCGACGACATCGCCTCGACCATTCCCAAGTGACCCTCCGCCGTGCCGTGCCACGAGATGAACCCTCAGAGCGCGGGGCGACGGCCGCGAGAGGCATCCCGAGCCTCGGCGTTCACGCTCAGCGACTGCGGGTGGCCCACACCTCAACGTACGGCCCCGGGTCGATGCGGTCGATAGCCCTGGTCCTGACCACAAACGAGGGCGGGCACGACGCCTTTCTTCCGCCCCATCGCCCCACCCCGTCGGAGTTCGCCGCAGGACGGTACACCGCCGTCTACGAAGTGGACATGGGCGTTCACTCCTGCACCGCGTCAGTGCCGCTACCCAGCGACAACGACGCCTTCGACTTCACCGCCGATCTGGACGTGACCTGGCAGGTCATTCAGCCGGATCAGTTCGCGACCAGCCGAGAGCGCGACATGCCCGCTCTGTTGGCCGGGCGGCTGGACGAACTGGATGCGCCCGCTCGGGCTCAGGCATTGCGTGGGGCTGTCGGCCCAGGCGATTCACGCCTCGGCCTGGTCCGTTTGCAGTCCAGCCGGCAGGACTTCGGGTTGAGGTGGGCGGCGCTGATGTACTCGGCCAGGGCCGTCGCGTGACGCCACGCCTTCTTCGAGGTGTTGGACCCGGTAATGGATCAGGCGGTCAGCGAAGGCGTTGGTGGTGGTCGTCGAGGACCTTCGATCTCCTGTCGGTCATGCCAGATCAGTACGCCCGAGCCAGGAAGGCTTGACCGGAACGCCGTCGTTGTACCGCTCCACCGGACTCGAGTCGCCCACAACCGGCGGTGTGGTGCCCTCGGATTCCGGTAGTTGCGCATCCACCGGCTCCGGCTGTGGTTCCGGCGTTGCTGTGGGCACGGGCGCCGCCGAGTCCTCGACCAACTCCGCCAGGGTGAAGCGCGTACTGAAGGACTGCCAGGTGCCGTCCACGACGAGAAGAAGCCCGTCACATGTTCGGAACAGACGGCGGCGCTGCGGACTTCTGGGGTGTTCGGGTTCGTGCCGGCGGGCGCGGGCCTCCAGTTCGGCCAGCGCCTCCTGTCTGCTGCCCTCCACGTGTTGCATGACGGAAGCCTCGGTGTGCTTGCGTTCCCCCAAGCCCACGGTCGTCTCCATGACCAGCCCCCACACGGCCATGCCTGTCTCCCTTTGGTTCGGTTCACTGGCCAACCCATGAACTGGGTGTTCGCGCAGGCGCGCTGAATCGGCGGTACGTCTCACGGCTCCGGCGGCAGCCGTAGCTCTGTGCAGTTTCCGAGCCGGACCTGGTCCATTGCGAACGCGGTCACGTACTCGCGCAACGACACCCGCTGTTCATGACGCTCGGCGGCCGTCGGAGGGTGGTATTCCTTCTGCCCCTCACCCCGGTCCGAGTAGCCGTAGCCCCAGTGCGCGGCGAAGCCGGTGTTCTCACCGTCGCAGCTGGCGATCGCCCACGCCTGGTCCTCGGTCAACGATGGCTTCCAGGCGCCGTCGCCCATCGGCAGCGGGTCGGGCCCCGATCCCATCTCGCGCACGTGCGGCCCCCAGTCGCCGTGCCAGCTGGTGAGTTCGACGAGCGGCCGGCCGGGCTTGGTTCCCTCGCCTGGCGCGTTCAGGGTGCACCGGCCGACGATGCCGCCGTCGGCGATGGCGATGCGGACCTTGCGTTCGAGCCCGTCGGCCGGGACATGGGTGGTGGCGAGAGCGTCGCAGGCGGTGCCTTTCGCCTCTGCTCGGGGCACGTAGGCGCCGAGGTCCGGTACCGCTCCGTCCTGCGGAGCAGGCAGCGGCCGACCGCCACAACCGAGTTTCTCGCTCACCATGTTCGTCATCCGTACCGCCAGTCGCAGCATCGCCGCTTTCTCCTGACGGCTCTCGGCGAAGTACGTCCACGTTCCCACCAGTAGCCGCCGCGGTCCTTGGCCGGGTTCATTGCCGGCGCGCGGGCACGGGGGCATGAGGTAGACGAGACTGTTCTCGGCTTCGAAGCCGGGCAGACCACCGGGCAGCACCGCGTGCGGTGGACGGCCGGTGCCGACGAACGACAGCTCCTTCTTCTGACCTGCTTGGTCCAAGTACGCGTCGACAGCGACTACGACCTTGTCCCTGTCGTCCGTCAGCACGCAGTGGTACTCGCCACGATCCTTGTCGAAGGACTGCCGCTCCGCCCCGAGCCGCGCGTCCGTACGCACCGTTCGCAGATCGTCGCTGGGCAGCTTGTGGTCGCATGCCTCACGTGACAGCCACCAGTCCTTTACCGGAGCCTGGACCGAGAATCCGACAACGACCAGGACGATGGCCGTACAAGCCAAGCCCCACAGCCACTTGCGGTGCCGCAGTGCCCAATTCTTCACCGATTCCCCGCCCCCGTAGTCACTTCCGAGTCATCGCGCCACCCTTGCACAGGGGAGGGTGCAAGGCGCCCCCGGGCCCCGTTACTTGGGCCGCTTCGCCACGTCCAGTGTCCGTCGCCGTTTGCCGCCGTTTACCGCCGTTCGCCGAGACTCCTGAGGCCACGATGCCCCACCAGGCTGCACGGTGCGTCCGAATCGGGGATCCGACGGAAGGCACTCACTGTGCCAGTGGCGAGTCCGGCGCCATTGCGTCGACCTCTGCCGGTCATAAGGGCCGCCAGCCACCCGGCACGCTCCGCAGGCGCGCGCCGAGGTGCCTACACCACTGACGGGCCCTCAGGCGTTGAAGGTGAACACCCTCTCCGCGCCAATCTGTCGAAGTACCGGCCGTACGTCGGAGGAGGCGTCCCGGATCGTCACACTGCTGTACTCGGAACCCGAGCGGCGGAGCGCGCTAATGAGTCCGATCGCGGCGTTTGCGTCGATCCGCCGCACATCGCGAAAATCGATGACCCACTCGCCGGGAGCGCGGCGGCGACCCGAGGCGGCGCGTTGGGTGTTCTTGGACAAGGGGAAGCCCACTGCCCTGAGGCTCTGGGGCGGCCGGACGGACGAGTCCGGCCCATGCCCCGTCAAGATTTCGTTGTCGGGCGCCCGCGACGCCGCCCACCGGATCCTGGACCGGCACCAGAGCATCGACGCCCTCATCCACTCCACCGGCGTACTCACCACCCAGGAGAGCCGCACGGCCGACGGGCTCCACCCGTTCTTCGCAGTCAACTACCTCAGCCGCTACCACCTCACCCAGCTCCTCCTGCCCGCTCTGCGCCACTCCGAGCGGCCGACCGTGGTCATGAATGACCGCCGCCATCCCGCCGACCGACGACGCCGACTTCACCCGGTTCCCCACGTTCGACTCGTTCAATTTCGCCCGCGACCGCAAGCCGGCCCAACTCGCCAACCACCACTACGCCGCCCACCTCACCCGCACCGAACCCGGCCTCGCCGCCGGGGTCGTGAACGCGGGCGCCGCGAAGACCGACATCCTGCGCAGCGCCCCCTGGTACATGCGGGCCGGCGCCAAGGTCCTCGGACCGGTCGTCTTCGACACCGTCGAGACCTCCGCGCGCAACGTCGTCGAAGCCGTCCGCCGCGACGACTGGACGACGCCTGCCTACTGGAGCAAGACCGGCCGCTTCGAGCAGTGCACCCCCATCGCGCTCGACCCCACGGTCACCCAGCACCTGGTGGACGTCTCCCGCGCTCTCACCGGAGTCTGACACCGCAGCACTCGGCCACGGACACGGCGGGTCAGCCGTCCGAGACGTCGTCCTCGTCTTCATCGAGGACCGGCTCGTTCGGATCGCGCAGCGGACGCGGGCCGCAGGCCGCCGGCCGCCGGGCTGGAGCCCTGGAAGCTGTAGAGGCCGAGCATGCTGAGGTTTGCGCGGTGGAGCGGGGACAGCCGGGCGACGTCCTCGTCCAGGTCGTCGTGTTCGCGCTGGTCGGCGGGCAGCGCCCGCACGCATATTGAGGTCATGATCTCTTCGCTCGCCGGCCCGATCTGGTCGTGGTCGCGGCCCGCTCCGCCGTCCCCGTGCACTACACGTCGTGGGAACACTTCACCGAGGACCGGGACCAGGTCACCACTGCCTTCACGACCGCCGGCCTCGGGGAGGCCCTTCGCCGGCTCGTGCCGGGAGTCCCTGAGACGCTCGGGTGACGCCCCGCGCGCCGGGTCGACGAGGTGATCACTGTGCGGTCGTGGTGGGGCAGGCACTCTCCAGGATAGAAAGGACGGTATGACCGAGCGCACGAACCCGGTGGGGGCCACAGACGATGTCGACGCGGTGACCCGTGCGGTACTGACCGCCTCACGGGTCCTGGTCGCGGTCTCCGCGCGCTCGCTGGCGGCCGTCGAGGACCGTGTGACGCTGCCGCAGTTCCGTCTGCTGGTGACGCTGTCCACGCACGGAACGGCCAAGCTCGTGGAGGTCGCCGAGTGGCTGGGCGTCAACCCTTCCACCGCGATGCGCATGGTCGACCGGCTGATCGCTGTCGGCTTCGCCGACCGGCAGATCAACCCCCGTAACCGGCGCGAGACCATGCTCGCGCTGACCGAACGGGGACGCCGCATCGTCGAGGAGGTCACCACCCACAGGCGTGCCGAGATCGCGACGATCGTCGAGCGCGTGGCGCCTGCCCAGCGTGCCGTTCTGGTGGACGCGTTGACCGCGTTCGCCGAGGCGGCCGGCGAGCCCGCAGTCCCCCGGTCGGCGCAGGACCTCCACCCTCTGGGCTGGCCCGACCCGTCTGCCACCACGAACCGCTGATTTGCGGCAACCCGCAACAGACGACCCCTCCACGAGCGGCCTCAGTGCCGCGAGATCGACTGTTGTCGTTTCCGCACTGTGCATAGGCTCGGGCGGCTCGGTGGGACGCGAGGGTCCGATCGGTGCAGATCGGCTCCGCCCTGGGGCCCTCTCGTAAAGGTCGATGAAAACCGGTTACGGCTTCCGGTCGCGTGCGGCGCAGCGGGTTCGCCCTGCTCAGCATCGTCGCGGGCATGGTCGATATTGGCTTCACCCGCGTCCTGTACCGCGTCGAGGACGTCTGCGACTGGGTCTGGCGCGGACCTGAGTGGCTGCGCCCCGCTGCGGGCGGGATCCTGCTGGGTGTCCTGCTTCTGACGCTTCCTCAGATGTACGGGGTCGGTTACCCGGTGCTGCAGAAGGCCGCGCAGGGCGGATAGTGGCCGGGTTCCTGCTTCTCCTGCTGGCCGGCAAGATCCTCGCGACCACCCTGACGATCGGCATCGGCGGATCCGGCGGCGTCTTCGCCCCGAGCCCAGCCGTATCCAGCGGGTACGGCTGCGGAGGTCGGACCCAGTCGCAGCCTGCTGGGTTCGTGCCCTCCCGGGTCGGATTGCTCACGGTCTCAGGGGCAGCGAGCGCCGTCCCAGGAGCTCGGCCAAGCCGCGGCGGGTGGCGGCCAGGACCACGCGGTCCTGGGCCTGCAAGATGTAGCCGTCGGGGAGCTCCCACACCAAGTCGGCCGGGCGGTCGGCCGGCTCGTACCCAATGGATCGCGCGGTGGCCAGATCCGGGGTGCGATGGCCCGGGGCAGAGGTGTCCAGGGCCAGGACCCGCCAGGAGCCGGGCCGGAACGCCTCGGCGACGGTGCGGCCTTCCAGTTCCTGGTGGCCCGCCACCTCGACCGCCGCGAAGAGCAGCACCTTGCGCTCGACCGGTATGGCACCCAGGATCTGGCGGCCCATCATGGCGCCGCCGAAGGCTGGTGCGGCCAGGTGGGAGACGCTGCGACTGCGGGTGACGGCGTCCGGGTGGGCGGCGCGCAGGGTGCGGTAGACGGCGGTCGCGAAGTCGTCGTCGTACAGCCGCATGGACACCCTCAGGTCGGGCTTGACCGAGCGGGCGGAGAGGGCGGCCTCCAGGTTGGTGGTGTCGGAGCTGGTCAGGGCGAGCAGGGCGTGCGCCCGGTGGATCCGGGCGGCCTCCAGTACGCCTTCCTGCGCAACATCTCCGAGGACGACCGGAACGTGCAGGCGACGGGCGAGCGCGAGTCCCCGAGCCTGGGGATCGTTCTCCACGCAGACGACAGGGATGCCCAGTTCGAGCAGCCGGGCCAGTACCCGGGCGCCGACCTTGCCCAGCCCCAGGAGGACGACATGGCCGGACAGTCCGCGCGGCGGGCGGCGCAGGGCGGAGGCACTGCGGAAGGCGCCGAGTGCCTCCAGGACCCCGGCGACCAGGACCGGCAGGAGCAGCAGGCCCATGAGCCCGGTGAACAGCTGGATCACCTTGCGACTGGCCGGTTCGGCGACCGCCGGGTCGTCGATGGCGAACAGATCGAGGAGGGTGAGATAACCGGCGTGCAGCGGGCTGCCGCCGGTGGTGAGCCAGGACGACACGGCAAGGCCGAGCGCGGCTGCTCCGATACCGGCGACGGACCAGAGGAGCCGACGGGAGAAGAGTGAACCGAGCGGGACACCGGGGGCTTGCCAACCGCGCGGCGGTGATGAGGTTGATGCCGGGGCGATGGCTTCCAGGACAACGGTTCTCCGCCCCGTGGCCGCTGCCACTGTGCGCGCGTCGGGCAGCAGTTGCGGACCGGCGGTTCCGCTGCGGTCCGAACCCTCGCTGCCCGCCGGGTCGTTGACGGTGGAGGACAGCAGGGCAAGGGTGCACAGCCCCTCGTCGGCGACCTGGCCCCGGCCCGGCGGGGTGCGTTCGACAGCCCGCAACAGCAGCCCGTCGGCCTGTACGACCTTGCTGGTGCCGGCGATCGCCGAGGCGGCCAGCGCCGGGGCCGCGGTGTCCGCATCCGACAGCACGGTGGTGGATGCGTCGAGGACCTGTGGATCGATCCCGGGATCGGCGACCGCCGCCGCCTGGTCGAGGAGCGCCTCCAGGTGCTGGCCCAGCTTCCTGTTGTAGAGCCGGATCACCAGCCGCAGCCTGGGGTTGAGACGTCGGGCCGTCAACGCCGCCCGGATGTTGATCTCGTCGTCGTCGTAGACCAGCGCCAGCGCCTCGGCCCTCTCCACCCCGGCTTCCCGCAGCACCTCTTCATGAGGCTCGTCCGCCTCCAACAGGATTACGGCCTCGGCCTGCTCGTCGGGGATGACACCCCTGCGCGCCACGGCTGCCGTCATACGGCCGAGAAGTGCGGAGGTCCACTCGCCGCGTGGGCCCGGCGACGCCGGCCGCCGAGTGCCGTACCCGGTCCCCGGCGGCACGACGAGAGTCACCGGCTCCCCGTAGAGCTGACGCAGCTCGGCCGCGAGCCGGTGCGCGAGTGCGTCGTCGCCGCAGACGATCATATGGGCGACCGGGCCGGGAAGTTGGACCTGCTGAGGAAGTGACACCACGCCCCCTAGACTCCCTCAGCCCGTTGCCTGGTTCCTCCCCGGGTCCGGGACGCAGGACCCGGGAACGCAGGAAAGCCTCCGCCTCCGCCGCTCCGGCCGGGCCCCGGATGCACCGCGGGCCCTGCCACCCGTCAGGCCACCGACTCCGACTTGCTCTCCACGTCCTCGATCCCGGTGGGCCGCCCGGCCCGGACCCAGCGTGCATACAGCCCGCCGGCGATGAGCAGAGTGGCCGCAAGGGACAGCATCGGCCAGCCGCGCAGCAGGTTCACGGCGAGGGTGAAGGCGACGGCCGCCGCGGCCAGGGCGTTGACCCAGGCCAGTGCCGGCTTCTTCTCGGTGCGGGCGAAGCTGGTCATGGCGAGCAGGCCGACCAGGAAGCTGACGAAGACCGCGACCGCATAGAAGAGCACGAGTTTCTGCTCCTGGCCGGCCGCCGCGACGATGATCACGGCAGCGGCGGCCAGGTAGGCGACCACCGACCAGTACGGGGTGTGGTGCTTGTTCGTACGTCCCAGGACCGGCGGCAGTACGCCCGGCGCGCCCGCCGTGCCCGCCAGGGCCTTCAGCAGACCGGGTCCGGCCTGGAAGGACGAGCTGGCAGCCGCCAGCAGCAGCAGCGAACTGGTCAGCTGGAACGCCCCATACAGCCAGCCGGGGCCTGCCGCCGCGTGCGCGATGTCGGCGATCTGGGTGGAGTCGGCACCCGGGATGCCGACGTGCAGATGTACGGCAAGCGCGGTCAGCGCGATCGTCAGCCCGCCGACGATCACCACGAGCAGGGCGAGAGTGCCCCGGCCGAAGCGGCGCCGGTGGTTGTCATCCAGCTGGCCGAGCTGGGCGATCGCGGTCGACGGCGCCTCGACGCCGGTGGCCAGGGCCATCGCGACGGGGAAGGCGAGTACCACCGCGAGCACCGCCGACCGGCCCGGGTCGGTGCTGGTCGCGGCGTGCCCCGTCTCGTGCGGGGAGACGAAGCCGAGCACGAGCACGGCGACGGAGACCACGACGAACAGCACGGTCATCACCGCGAACAGCAGCCGGCCGCCGTGCCCGAACCAGGTCAGCCCGGCCACCAGCACCAGCAGCCCGAGGGCCAATGGGATGCGGGCCACCGCGAGTTCGGGGAACAGGGCGATCACCGCGCTGGACGCCGCCGAGATCGAGATGCCGATGGTCAGGACGAAGTCCACCACCAGCGCGCCGATGGGCAGGAAGGTCCAGCGGGGCCCGAAGGCCCGCCCGGCCGCGGCCGCGGCTCCCCCGCCCTTGGGGAAACGACGTACCAGTTGCCAGTAGTTGGCGGTCACCACCACGACCAGGCCCACCACCAGTGACATGGTCGGCAACAGCAGTGCCAGGTCACCGTCAAGGGCCCGCAGAGCCGCCTCGATGGCGTACGCGACGGATGACACCGGGTCGGCGATGACCGCGAAGGCGAACGCGAAGAAGAGGACCGAGCGGCGCGGGCCACGGGAAGCACCGAAGGGCGCGCCAGCAGGGCGAGCCTGCCCACGGAGAGACATGCTGGAGCCTTTCATGACGGAACAAATGCGGAACGCACAAACGCGCAACGCATTGCCGACCAGGCTTCCCGGCACACCGGATGAGAGCTTACGTCAGGAAGTCGACAGGGACCGTCAGGAAATCGTCAAGAATCCCGCACCGCAGGCCGGCACCATGCTGGTCAGGAACCGGGGGGCCGTACCTGCCGCGCACCAGAAGATCTCCGCGGCGAGCGGCGGGGGATCGCCTCGGCGAGCGGACGGGCGACCGTCACCGACGGCGAGGTCCCGGCGGCCGGCCCCTCTTCCTGGCCGGTCCGGGTCAGTGGCCGACGAGTTCGCCGGTGAGCTTGCCGTGCAAGTCGGAGCTGGGCTTGTTCAGGCCGGTGATCTCCACGCTCTTGCCGCGCTGCTCATACTTGCTCTCGATGGCGTCCAGGGCCGCGACGGTAGAGGCGTCCCAGATGTGGGCGGCGGAGAGATCGATGACGACCTTGTCCGGGTCGGTGACGTAGTTGAACTGGCCGACGAGATCGTTGGAGGACGCGAAGAACAGCTCGCCGGTGACCCGGTAGACCGCCGTCGTGCCGTCCGGATCGGTCACGGCGGTGACTTCGGCGAGGTGGGCGACGCGCTTGGCGAAGATGACCATGGCGGTGATCGAGCCGACGACGACACCGATGGCGAGGTTATGGGTGGTGACCACGCAGCCGACGGTGATCACCATGACGGCGATCTCACCGGCGGGCATCCTCTTGAGCGTCTTGGGGGCGATGGAGTGCCAGTCGAAGGTCGCAAAGGACACCATCACCATCACGGCGACCAGCGCGGCCATGGGGATGGCGGAGACGACCGGCCCGAAGACGACGCACAGCACCATCAGGAAGGCGCCGGCCAGGAACGTCGACAGGCGGGTGCGGGCACCGGACACCTTCACATTGATCATCGTCTGGCCGATCATCGCGCAGCCGCCCATCCCGCCGAAGAACCCGGTGACGATGTTCGCGATGCCCTGCCCGATGGACTCACGGGTCTTCGAGGAGTGCGTGTCGGTGATCTCGTCGACCAGTTTGGCGGTCATCAGCGACTCCATCAGTCCGACCAGCGCCATCGCGAGCGCGTAGGGAGCGACGGTGGTGAGGGTGTCCACCGTGAACGGCACATCGGGTAGGCCCGGTACCGGAAGGGAGGACGGCAGCGCGCCCTTGTCGCCGACGGTCGGCACGGCGATTCCGGCGGCGACAGTGATGACGGTCAGGATGACGATGGAGACGAGTGGCGCCGGGATCACCTTCGTGACCTTGGGAAAGAACACCATCAGGGCGAGTCCGCCGATGAGCAGCGGGTAGACGGCCCACGGCACGTCGTGCATCTCGGGAACCTGGGCCATGAAGATCAGGATCGCGAGGGAATTGACGAAGCCGACCATCACCGAGCGCGGCACGAACCGCATGAGCTTCGCGACCCCGAGCGCGCCGAGCACGATCTGAAGGACGCCTGCCAGGATCACGGCCGCAACCAGGTAGCCGAAGCCGTGCTCCCGGTTGAGCGGCGCGATGACCAGTGCGACCGCGCCGGTCGCGGCCGAGATCATCGCGGGGCGGCCGCCGACGAACGCGATGGTGACTGCCATCGTGAACGAGGCGAAGAGACCGATCGCCGGGTCGACCCCGGCGATGACCGAGAAGGAGATCGCCTCCGGGATCAGGGCGAGTGCGACCACCAGGCCGGCCAGGACTTCGGTGCGGAAGACCTTCGGCGACAGCCAGGACGGTCGCGCCACGCGTCGACGTGCGATCGCGAACAGTGCGGAGGAGGACAAGGAGGAATGCCTGTCGTACTCGGGCACACTCCAGGCGAGCGTGCGGGAAGACACATCCGGGCCGGAGAGCCCGTACGGCGCCCGAGCGATGCGCGCGCTCTTACGGGCTCGGTGGTCATCGCCGGGAGCGTCGTCGGTCCGGCACGGTGGACGGCGCGGGCTGCGGGCCCGCACCAGGGAGAGGAGGACGTGGGGTCCTCAACCGGAAGGAACTCTACCCTAACGTTAGAGTAGAGATCGAGGACGGCCACACAAGCCGCCGTACAGCCGCGAGAGGGCGCACCGGGTGAGCAGCGAGCACATGCAGATCGGCGAGGTCGCGGCCCGCACCGAACTCTCCCTGCGCACCATCCGTCACTACGAGGAGACCGGACTGGTCACCCCTTCGGCACGCTCCCAGGGTGGCTTCCGCCTCTACACCGAGAGCGACGTCGCCCGCCTCATGGTCATCCGCCGCATGAAGCCGCTCGGCTTCGCCCTCGATCAGATGCGCGACCTGCTGGATGCCACCGACCGCCTCGACGCGGACGGCGCGCCGGACGCCCGCGAACGGGAAGCGTTGCTCGAACGCGTGCGCACGTACGAACAGACCGCCACCGAGCAGGTAGAAAGGCTCCGAGTCCAGCTGTCCCAGGCACAGGACTTCGCCGCCGCACTCCACGCCCGGCTGCATCACGACGCGGCGCGGGCCGCCTCCAGCCAGCCGTGATCAGGACTGCGAGGGGCTGCCGTCCAGTAGCTGGTCACGGCCGGTGCGGTCCAGCACGTAGGGCGTACGAGACCGCCGCGCGCAGATGCCCGGTCACCCCCGGCACTCGGGCCTGTCGTCGCGTTGTCGCCGGGTCGAAGCTCGGATGGCGGCGATGCTCCCGCCTGCAGTCAGCCGCCCGCAACGCCGCCGGCACTGCCCGCCCAACACCCCATCGCGGGCATCACCCAGCGTCGGCGCTCCAAATCACCGCCATGGTTTGCAACGAATCAAATGAACCCCGACCCGAGAGGGCCCTGACCTGCGGAAAGACGGCAACGCGGCGCGGCGCGCCTCCCGGACCAATACCGTCGCAGCTCCGGCCCGGGACCTGAACAGACAAGAGGTACACGTGCTACGCGAAGTGTGGCCCTGCGTCGACGCCCACCGCCGCGCGGGCCGGCCCGTCGTGCTGGCCCGCCTGGTCGGCCGCGACGGCCCAGGATCACGGCCACTCGGGGCCACCATGGCCGTCGCCGGGGACGGAACGTGGCGCGGCTCGCTGTCGGGCGGCTGCGTCGAGGGCATCATCCTGGACGCGGCCCGCGCCGTCCTGGCCGGGGCCGCGCCCCATGTGACCGCTGTGGCGCCCGGGGAACACCTCCTGCCCTGGGAGAGCGCTCCGGCCTGCGCGGGCGAAATGCAGGTTCTCATCACGCCCGCGCCACCCGAGCCGGTGCACTCCGCCATCACCGCGGCCCTGGCCGAGGACCGCCCACTCGCGGTCCGGGTCGGGCTGCTGCCGCCCTACCCCCGGTCGACAGCCACCACCCCAGGCCAACTGCCCTACGAGGGACCCGCGTTCACCGAGGAGCTGGCAAGCCGGCCGCAGCTGCTGCTGATCGGCGCGACGGATCTCGCCGCTGTCCTGGCCACCCTGGCCCGGCCACTGCACCGCAGAGTCGTCGTCCTCGACCCGCGGCCCGGCCATGTCGCCTCCGGGGCCTTCCCCGATACCGTCGCAGTCGTCCGTGCCTGGCCCGACAAGTGGATCGCCCGCCACCCGCTCGGCGCACGCGACGCCGGTCGTCACACTCAGTCACGACCCGCGCATTGACGACCGCGCCCTCCGCGCCGCTCTGGCAGGCTCCGCGGGGTACGTCGCCGGGCTCGGCAGCCGGGCCACCCACGCTGGGCGCCTGCGCCGCCTGTCCGACGCCCCCGGACTGGACCGCCTGACCGGCCCCGCGGGCCTCGACCTCGGCGGAGCATCCCTCGCGGAGAGCGCCCTATCCATCCTCGCCGAGCTCGTCGCGGTGGACAACGGACGCGGCGGGCGGCGCCTGCGAGACGGCAACCTGCCCATCCAGGCCACCACGGCCACAGCGCACGCCTAGCCGATCAGGTGTTCCTCTTGCGCCTGCCCACCTCGGCCCGTTCGCACTGATGGACCTTGACAACACCGTTTTGGCGGCCTGCGGCGGGCGGTAAGGATCGCCGTTTTGGCCTGCCCGATGATCTGCTGCGCCTTGCCGGGGTCGGCGAAACGGCTGACCTACTCGGCGAGGGTGCGAGCGGTGGCCGGTATCGCGGCGCGGCCCTGCCCAGTGCATCAGACGACGAACTCGCGGCCTGTCGCACGTAGGCTTGAGGCGTGCTGCGAGGGCATGGAACGTTCGAGACTGGCCAGGATCCGGAGGATCGATGGCTACCGGGCACGATCACCAGTCGGTAGGAACTCACCCTCGGTTGCGGCACTTACGCACACGTCAAGGGATCACCGCAGGTCACGGCTCCTGCCGTATCCATGTGATCGCATGGTGATCGCCGCCCTCAACACCGACGGCCGACAATGGATATGCCGGCTTCCGTACGACCACGGGAAGCGATCACCATGCGCACCGCCTCCGACCACGGCCGCGTCTACCGCCGTTGCGGCTGCCGCAACCAGCAACACCGCCAGCTCGGAGCACACTGCCCCCAGCTCGCCACCGATCCGGGTCACGGCACCTGGACGTTCGCCGTCGACCTCCCCTCCCCCGCCCCAGGCCGGCACACCATCCGCCGTGGCGGCTACTCCACCGAGGAGTCAGCCCGCACCGCGCTGCGCCGGCTCCTCGAAGGACACAATTCCGGATTCAGCGCCGACCCCAACCAGACCGTCGGCGACTACCTGAACGCCTGGCTCAAGGCCAAGGACCTGGCTCTCAAACCGACGACCATGGCCCGCTACCGCACGTACGTCACCCAAGATCTCATCCCCGCCCTCGGCGAGATGCCCCTCGACGACCTCGGCTACCCCCATGTCGCCGGCCTCGTCCACGCCGAGCTCGCCCGCGGCAGAGGCCGGGTCACCGTTCACCGCATCCTCGCCACGCTCTCCAGCGCGCTGGGTGACGCCGTCAGGCACCACCGGCTACCCGCCAACCCCGCCCGGCCCACGATCATCCCCCGTCCCGCGGCAGCAGAACGTCGCATCTGGACTGTCCAGGAAGCCTCGCGATTCCTGCGGCACTGCCACGCCGCAGAACCGCTGTTCGCCGACCTCGTCGAAGTCCTCATCGGCACCGGCATGCGCAAAGGAGAAGCGCTCGCGCTGCACTGGAACGACGTCCACTTCAACCAGCAGGCCCTCTTCGTCCGCTACACGCTCTCCGCCATCGACAACAATCGCCTCGTCCTGACCACACCCAAAACCCGCAGCAGCAGGAACTGGGTCGCCCTCTCCCCACGCGTCGCCACCGCCCTCCGCAACCGCGCCCAGGACGCCCCAACCCTGAGCCGGCCAGATCACAGCGGGTACGTCTTCCACCGCCCCGACGGCCGCCCCCTCCACCCCGAATACGTCCTCAACCACTTCCACTACCTGTGCAAGGAAGCAGGCGTGCCCCGCACCGGAATCCACGACCTGCGACACCTGACCGCCACCATCGCCATCACCGCAGGCGTCCCCCTCACCGTGGTCTCCAAGACTCTCCGCCACTCAACGCTCTCCACCACCGCCAACATCTACAGCCACCTCACCGCCCAAGCCGCCCGCGAAGCCGTCACGACCATCGACACAACCCTGACCAGAAGCGACGACAGCACAGCAACCCCGACCCTCATCGCGGGACCACGACCACGAGGCGACCACAACCCCAAACTCCGCAATTGCCTCGCCCTGGCCAATCAACCCAGACCGAACCCGAGTTGCCCGACGCACTTCGAGAAGGGGGCGAAGAGCCGCGATCACAATGCGACCACCACTGCCACAAACACGGAAAAGGCCGTCTCCGCATCTCTGCGAAAACGGCCTCCGACCTGCGAAAACGCTGGTCGGGACGACAGGATTTGAACCTGCGACCCCTTGACCCCCAGACGCGCCAGTTGTTCGGAATCGCCCATGCCGTGTGGTCCCCAACTAGTCCCCAGGGAAATGGTCCTAGCGTCATGCCGCAAGCTCCCCTCCAGTGTGAGCGGCTTGTCAGGAATTCACAAGACGTCGAAAATGCGGAGGGTGGAGGCTGGAGATGGAGAAGGGGACCTGGGGCCTCCTACGCGATTGGCCGGCGCAGTCCCTAACGATCTGCGACAGGGCCCGAGGGCCGTCGGGCACCCTTTGGTAGTACAAGGGCACCGGCGACATCGCGGCCGCCTTCGCCGCACGCGTCAAGGCCGGGGCAACATCCGGGCCCGCAGCTTCAGCGAGCGCGCGGCCCGGTTGCACTCGCGGCCCGACGGCGATCTTGGTTGCTGAAAGGAACGGTGACGCCTGGACGTCGCGGATCACGGTGCGCTCGGAGACGTCCAACTCGCGGGCGAGAGCGACGGCGGTCAGACCGGGGCTCAACTGGACGAGGAAGGCCATACGGATCAGGCGGGCGGCACGCATGGCCCAATTCTTCCGGGACGGTGTCCGCAACCGCGCCCCGGCCCGGCTTCACCACTCGTGTCGGCACAGCCGGTCTGTCGGAATTACTTCAAAGGAAGTCATCCGTACGGCCCGACCGGCGGCCGGTGGCTCTGGCGACACGGATGCGGTCCTCGGCCCGGGCCCATCGGCGGTGCCGGGGCTCAAAGTCGGGAGCTCAGAGTGCCGGGGGTACCTCCTGCGGGCCGCCGCGCCCGCCCTGCCCCTGCCGATAACCTCATCCGCCCTGGTGGGAGCCGGTTTACGGGGTGCGCGCGATCACGGGTACCAGCGCACAAAATGGGCCTCTCGCACGGTTGGTCACCGCCCCGCCATGATGATCGCGTGCTGTGTCGACTGGCTTACCTGACCGTCATGAACGCCTTCGCCATGCTCCGCCTGCTGCCGATGAGCGACCGGGACAAGGACGCGGAGATCCTCGAGTTGCGCCATCAGATCACGGTGTTGCAGCGCCAACTCGGCAAAGACAGAGTGCGGTTCACCCCGGACGATCGCGCGTTCCTGGCAGCCCTGCTGCACCGGATGCCGTCGGAGGCGCTGCCCAAGATACGGGTGGTGGTGCGTCCGGACACGGTGCTGCGCTGGCACCGCGACATGGTCGCACGCCGCCACGCGGCCCGATCCCGGCCCAGGCGCCCGGGAAGGCCACGCACCGTGCGCTCCATCCGCACCCTGGTCCTGCGGCTCGCACGGGAGAATCCCCACTGGGGATATCGCCGCATCCACGGTGAACTCCTCGTTCTCGGGATCAAGGTGGGTGCCTCCACCGTCTGGGAAATCCTGAAGGATGCCGGGATCGACCCGGCGCCCGAACGCGCTTCCAGTACGTGGGCGGACTTCCTGCGCTCCCAGGCCGACGCCCTGCTGGCGTGCGACTTCCTGGAGACGGTCACCTTGTCCGGGGCGCGGCTGTACGTGTTCGCGGTGATCGAGCACGCCAGCCGGCGGATCCGGATTCTCGGCGCCACCGCCCACCCCACAGCCACCTGGGTCATTCAAGCCGCGAAGAACCTCGTCATGGATCTCGAAGACGCCGGCTGTCGGGCCAGGTTCCTGATCCGGGACCGTGACGGGAAGTTCCCCGCCCTGTTCGACGCCGTCCTGGCGGACGCGGGGGTCGACGTGGTGCTCAGCGGCGTACGGATGCCACGGATGAACTCGATCATGGAACGGTGGGTGCAGACCTGCCGGCGCGAACTGCTGGACCGCACCTTGATCTGGAACCAGCGACACTTACTGCACGCGCTACGGGAGTTCGAAGAGCACTACAACTCCCACCGGCCCCATCAGGGCATCGCCAACGCCCGCCCACTGCACCCGCTGCCGGTTCCCGTCACCGATCCAGAACAGATCGACCGCCTAGACATACGTAGACGCGAACGACTCGGCGGCATCCTCCACGAGTACCAACATGCTGCGTGACCTGTACGGATGAGGTTATCGGCAGGGGCAACGTCACCACACCGATCGACGAATCAACCCGGTCTACTGCGAAGTCTCATCGCTGAGCACTGTTGGGCTCGGGTTCATGAACCCGGTCAGCCGAGGCCATCGGCCATATATCAGACTGAAGGCGGTTATAGCAATTTGCTATAATTCGCTGCAGCACCGGAGTCCCGAGGAACTCACGAGATCACAGTTTGCAGCCGTTCGTACACGCACACACTAGGCGCCTTGTCCATTCCACCACGAGTGGTCGACTTTCGCTTCCTCTAGCGCTGCAAGACGGCGAAAGACATGCATAACGAATTCACTAGGAAGCCTGACCGCATGGGCTGTCAGATAATGACTAAGCCCGGTAGGCCAGATGAATTCCCCGTCTGTTAGTTCCGCATTGCCATTAGGCTCATTGCAGACTCGGCATCGAGAAACGCCCATGAATTGACGTACGATCTGTCCTTGATTGAGATAGTCGGCCACTATTTCGCGCTCCGATTCATCCCACTCGACATCCATCATCGCTGCGACATCCGGGAGGCCGGCGACACTTTCCGATCTCCAGTAACCCAATGCCTTCAGGTCCATATCGCCACCCTCACTTCGGTTCAAATGGAATCCAATCTCCTTCTACGGGTCGCTCATTTTTGTCCCACAATACCACCTTGCCGCTGTTGGTAATTCGGACGTCCTGCATGGGTGCCAGCACCAGCGTGCCGAGTTCATTGGCGAGTTCTTGGGCGCCCGTTCCGCAAGCCGCCTGGCACGCGAGCAGGCGCACAGGCTCCCCGTCCCATCCAGCAGCTCTGACCTCCTGCGCCAACTCGGCAGGCGAGATGTTGGTCCCCGGAAGTCCTGGGTCTCGGATGAAGCCGTTGGCCTCATCCCCATGCACGACGACGTCGAACCACCCTTCAGGGGTCTTGATTTTGGCGAAGGGGCTGTGATCACCACCCCTGATGGGATATTGCTTGGGCATAACGTGAGCAGACTTCCCCATCGTTATCCCTCCGTTTTCACCAACGGCGTCCCTCTGCCATCCCTTCAACCCGCCCAGTCCAGCCACGACGACCTGCTGGGTGAGTTGGTCGCCGGCGGCGTCGTACTGGTCTGCGAGTTCGTCGCAGCCTTGCTGACGGAGCATTTCAGCGGCGCGGTAGAGGCGGTAGGCGGGGCGGATCGGGAGGTATTTGTCGACAAAGGCGCCCGCCCCACCATTGCGTCCTGTGACAGCGTTAGCGAGGTCGCCGACGAAGACGAAGGGGAGCTTCGCGCCCTCTACGAGCCCGCCGCCAAACGCCTCAACGCGGCTCATAATCGGGTCGTACCAGCTGCGGCCGGAGGGGTCGGTGGCGTAGGTGGGGCCGTTGTTCGCGTAGGTGTAGTCCGCGGTGTAGGGGCTGGCCGTGCGCAGTTGGATGGGGTCCTGGCTGGTGAAGCGGCCGATGATGGGGTCGTAGTTGCGGGCGCGGAGGTTGTAGCCGGCGGTGGTGGGGGTGGATTCCTTGTATTGGCCGGTGTAGCCGAACGGGTCGGCCGGGGCGGTGGCGGCGAGTTTGGTCTGGGTCTGTTCGCCGTAGGCGGTGTAGCTGTTGCGGTACTGGTTGACGCCGGTGGAGTTGGTCAGGTCGGTGACCGAGCCGAGGGCGTCGTGGTGGTAGAAGAACGCGTCCGCGGCTGTCTGCTGGGTCTGGATCTGCTCCAAGGGGTTGTACGCGTAGTCCGCGATCAGGGCGCCGGAACCGTTGGTCTCGGTGGCGATCTGCGGGAGGGAGTTGTTGAGGTCCCAGGCGGTGGTGCGTTGCAGAGTGCCGGCCTTGGAGGCGATGGTGCGGTTGCCCCCGGCGTCGTAGGTAAAGGTGTAGCTCGTTCCGCCGGTGGTGGCTTGGGTGAGGCGGTTGTTGGCGTCGTAGGCGAGAGTGTCACCGCCGCTACCCGTCTGGTTGCCGTCCGCGTCGTACGTGAAGGCGCGGGTGGTGGCGCCGGTGACCGCGCTGCTCAGCTGGTCGGCGGCATCGTAGGTGTAATCGGTGACCGCGGTGGGGGTGGTCTGGGTCTTGCGGTTGCCCGCGCCGTCGTAGGTGTAGGTGGTGGCGGTGGCCGGGCTGGGGCAGGTCGCGGCCTGGGTGGCCGCGGCGCACTCGGTCAACAAGCGCCCGGCTGGGTCGTAGGTGTAGTACTGCGAGGCGGCTGGCTGGCCGGCGCGGGTGGCGTCGACGCGGGTGGGTCGGCCGGCGTCGTCCAGCGTCAGCGCCCAGTTCGACAGCGCAGTGCCGGCTTTGGTGCTGCCGATGCTGGCGAGACGGCCGTCCTGATCGTAGCCGCGTTGTTCGGTGTAACCGTTGGTGGCGGGCAGTGTTGTGGTGGTGAGGTTGCCAGCCGGGTCGTAGCCGTAGGTGGTGACGGCGGGGGCGGGGGCGGCGGTCTGCCAGGGGTTGATCCAGGTGCCGTTGGTGGCGCGCTTGGTGTAGCCCACCAGGCTGGTGGCGCCGGCCAGGACCTTCAGGTCGGTGCCCGCCGCGGTCGCGGTGGCCTCGGTCAAGCCGGTCAAGGCGCCGGCGGCGCCGAAGACGTCACCCCAGGTGGTCCAGGTGCCATCGGTCTTGCGGACGGCGTGCCAGAGTTTGCCGGAGGCGACGGTCAGGACTTCCAGGCCGGAGGCGGTCGAGGCGACGGTCACGCGCGTCGGGTCGGTCAGCGTGCCGTGGACGGCCCCGAAGACATCCCCCCAGGCTGTCCAGGTGGCATCCGGTTTGCGGATGGTGTGCCAGAGCTTGCCGCCCGCAATGGCCACCAGTTCCAGCCCGGACGGTGTCGCGGCCACGGTGATGCGGGACGGGTTGGCCAGGGTGCTACCGACCGCGCCGAAGACGTTGCCCCAGGGGGTCCAGGTGCCGTCGGGCTTGCGGATGGCGTGCCACAGCTTGCCGTCGGCGATGGCGACCATTTCCAGGCCGGAGGCGGTGGAGGTCAAGGAGGAGTAGGTGAGGTTGGTCAGGGTGCTGCCGACCGCGCCGAAGACGTCGCCCCAGGGGCTCCAGGTCCCGTCCGCCTTGCGGACGCTGTGCCACAGCTTGCCGCCGGAGACCATGGTGACTTGCAGACCGCCGCTGACCCAGGCCGCTGCCACCGCGCTGACGGCCGGCTTGCTGCCCGTCTTGGGGGCCAGATCCTCAAAGACCGGCCAGGTGCCGTCCGCTTTCTGCTGCGCGTACCAGACCTTGCCGTCGGCGACCGCCACCGCGTGGGTCTGTGTGCTGTCTCCGGCGATCGCGATGCCTTGGAGCTTGGAGGGATCCAGGGTGGCCGCCGTGACCGGGCCCGGGGTACTCATGGTGCTCTGCCGGCCGTCGGCGTCGTAGCCGTAGGCGTACGTCCTGCCGTCCGGGTACGTGCGATTGGTCAGCTGTCCCGCGTCGTCATAGCTGTAGGCGAAGGCCCCACCGTGATCGGGCGTCGCCGTCTTCAAGCGGCCGGCCGCGTCGTAGCCGAAGGTGCGGGTGCCGGTGGCATCGGTCAGCGTCTTGCGCTGGCCGTTGGCGTAGTAGGTGGTGGCCATCGCTGCGGTGCTGTCGCTGTACGTGGTTCCGGACGGCAGACCCCGCCCGTCGAACACGGTAGTCGCGGTGGTCCCGCGCGCATTGGTCACCGTGGTGGTGTTGCTGTCCGCGTCGTGCCCGATGCTCTGCTTGCGCCCCAGCGGGTCGGTGACGCTCTTCTGCCGACCCGCGTCGTCGTACTCGTACGTCGTGGGGTGTCCGTTGGGGTCCGTGCGGGTCGCCAGGGTGCCGGTGACGTTGTAGGTGTAGCTGGTGGGCGCGCCATCGGGGCCGGTGACCTTCTTGATCCGACCCAGTTCGTCGTATCCGGTCCTGGTGACGTGGCCCAGTGGGTCGGTAACTGTCTCGACCTGGTTCAGGGCGTTGTACCCGGTGGTGGTGATCTTGCCCAGGGGGTCGGTGACTTTGGTGGTGTTGCCGGCCTCGTCATAGCGGTACGTGGTGGTGAACTTGGTCGGGTCCGCGTTTGGGACGTTGCCGCGGGGGTCGACCTGGGTGGCTGTGCGCCCGTCCGCGTCGTAGGACCAGCTGGTCGTGAAGCCCAGCGGTGTCGTCTGGGTGGTGCGGTGGCCGTCCGCGTCGTAGCCGTAGGACGTGATCTTGCCCAGCGGGTCGGTCCTGCGGTCCTGAAGGTCGGTCTTGGTGTAGGTGTACGCCGTGACCTTGTTCAGCGGGTCCGTGGTCGCCGCGATGTTGTCGTTGCCGTCGTAGCTGGTCCTGGTGACGTGTTTGAGGGGGTCGGTCACCGAGACGGGACGGTTGAGCGCGTCGTAGTCGGTCGTGGTGAGCGCGCCGGCGGGCTCGGTGACGCTGGTGCGGTTGCCGTTCGGGTCGTAGCCGTAACTGGTGGTGAAGGCGGCCTTGTTGGCGCCGGGGAGGTTCCCGCGCGGTGTGAGGGTGCTGAGCAGGTGATTGTTCTTGTCGTAGGTGTAGGTCGTGGTGTTGCCGAGGGGGTCGGTGACGGTCTGGAGATTACCGACCGGATCGTAGGTGTTGGTGGTGATCTTTCCGGCGGGGTCGGTGACGGCGCGGACGTTTCCGGCCCGATCCCAGGTGTAGGAGGTCAGGTGGGAGGCGGCGTCGGTCACCGAGGCGAGCATCCCGGCGTCGTCGTAGTCGTAGGACGTGAGGTGCCCGAGAGGGTCCGTGACGGATTTCAGGGGTCCGCGCGGGTCATACACATAAGTGGTCGTGAAGGCAGCAGGATCGGCGCCGGAGACGTTTCCGCGCGGGTCGGTCTTCGCCGTGATCCGGCCTGCGGGGTCGTAGCGGAAGGTGCTGATCTCCCCGAGGGGGGTGGTGACCGATGTCCGGTTGCCTGCCGGGTCGTACCCGTAGGTCGTCTTCTTGCCTCGGGGGGTGGTCACCGATTCGAGGGCGCCGAGCGAGGTGTAGGTGTATGCGGCCTTGCCGCCGGCGGGGTCGGTGCTGTCCATCAGCTGGTTGGCGACGTAGTGGTACTTGGTGGTGTTGCCGCGGCTGTCGGTGTGGCTCTCCATGTTGCCGGCCGGGTCGTAGGTCCAGCTCTCGCTGTAGCCCACTGATGCGGGAGCCTGCCGGGTGAGCATGTGCCCGGCGCCGTCGTACGTCATCGACGTCGTGTTACCGAGTCGATCGGTGATGGCCACCGGGCGCAGGTAGCGGTCGTAGTCGTAGGAGACCTGCTTGCCGTACGGATCGGTGCTCTGCAGCAGGACGTTGCCGGAGTAGACGTCGCTCCACACCCCGCCGTTGGCGTCGGTGGTGTTCGAGGTACGGCTGTTGTCCCAACTGAAGTTGCTCTTCTTGCCGTTGGGATCGGTCTGCGTCACGACGCGACCGCTCGTGTCGTAGGTGTTGGCGACCTTCCCGCCCATGGGGTCGATGATGCTGTTCAGTCGCTGACCGGTGTCGTACCCGTACGTCGTGGCCTTGCCCGCCGGATCGGTGACGGTCGTCAGCAGCCCCGCGGTATAGGTGTAGCCCACGAAGGTGCCGTCCGGCAGCGCCACCTTGCTCAGCCGCCCGTCGGTACCGACGGTGAAAGCGGTGCTCCGGCCGGCCGTGTCAGTGATGGAAGCCAGCCGGCCCGAGGCGTACGCCAAGGTCAGTCCGTGGCCGCTCGTGTCCAGCAGCGCGGTGAGTTGGCCACTGCTGTTGAAGACACTGCGGGAGTGGTCCTCGGCCGTCACCGTGTACGTGCTCCCCGACACGTCCAGGACCAGATGGGCACCGGCAGGAGTGGCGTATGTCCCGTTGCCCTGCTTCTGGAAGACGACCAGCGAGCCGTCGGCGGTACGCAAGGACGCGGTACTTGCGGCCAGTGTCAGCTGGGAGTCGAACGGCATGGACCAGCCCCGGCCCAACAGACCCACCGCGGCGGAGTCCGAACGGTAGAAGCGGTCGAGGGACAGCGGCGTGCCCGCGCCGATCAGTGTCGCGTCCGTAGCTCTCTCGAAGAACGTACCCGTCGCGGTGTTCACCGGGTCCGCACGATGCGCCTGCGCGTAGCAGGTGCAGATGCCCACCTGCGCTCCGGGAATACCTGGCGTGTAGAACGCCGTGGTCGGCGGGGAGGTGGTCCCGTTCGGGCTGGTCGACCCGTCGGTGCCTTCCATGAAGATCCAGGCGTAGTACTGCTTGCCGTCCTGCAGGGGACCGCCCGCCGTGTTCGACGCCCACCAAAAGCACTGGTCCGCCGGGTAGGAGCTACTCCCCCACCAGCCGTAGCACCACGCCCCGGTCTCAAGGAATTTGCCCTGGGGGTTGCCGGTAGCCTTCTTGATCTCCTGCTGGTAGACCGGCTTGCCGGCCTGGTCCATCACATAAAGCCACAAGCCGCTGTACGAAGCAGCCGTGCCCGCACCGAACTTCGCCTGGCCGCCGATCGACAGATA
The DNA here is from genome assembly GCF_027158125.1 of Streptomyces sp. H39-C1. Classification (NCBI taxonomy): domain Bacteria; kingdom Bacillati; phylum Actinomycetota; class Actinomycetes; order Kitasatosporales; family Streptomycetaceae; genus Streptomyces; species Streptomyces sp. H39-C1. The sequence goes on along the minus strand of NZ_JAPVLS010000103.1, from coordinate 3,447 downwards.
GGCCGGATACGCAGTGGCGTAGGCCGACACCCACGCGGGGTCGGCGACTGCGGCAGCCGTGGCCGGGCGGGAGGGCTTCCGCGCGGCCACGGCCGGACCCGTACTCGCATGAGCCGCGGGGCGGTCGTGGGGTTGGAGGGCCTGCTTCTTTGCCTGGGCCTTGAGGTTCTTGTTGGTGCTCGGGTCGGCGTAGCCGCGCATGGGTGACAACTGGGCCTGCTGGGACGCCAACTGACTGCGCCGCTCGGCGAGAGACATCGCCGTCGGGGGCTTCGGAAGGTCCGCCGCGGATCTGGTACTCGCTGCTTCCGCGATGGCCGGCAACGCGTTCGCCTGTGTCGGCCGTGCTCGCGCCCAGCTGGGCGACCCCCCACTCACCGCCAACAGCGCGAGCACCACAAACGCCAGAAGCGTCTTCCGAGCATGCCTGAACATCCCGCCCCCTACGACCGACCAGCAACCGTAGGGATCTTCGGCGAAACCAGAAGCGATCAACCCGCCAACGCTGAGACATGGCGCAAAAGCATTCTTGATTCAAACATATGTCTCATTAACTGTGGGCCCGACCCTCGCTGGACTCCGCTGTAAGGCCGCGCAGGGAAGCCGGGCACCATCGCGGACGAACCGCACGCCGCACCGGCTCACGACACCTACGTACCGAACGGCATCGACATCCAGGGGCCGCCCAACCGTCCGAATCACTGGGGCTGAGTGGAGCAAGCTGTCCTACCCGGCGCAAATAGGTTCGCAAGCTTGACCCCTTGACGCCCCGTAAAGGGATCTGCTCAGGTCAGGAGGCCAGCAGGGGAGCTGGTGGTCGCCTGGTGGTCGCCTGGTGGTCGCAGGCTATTCCTTGCGACCGCGCGAAGACCGATCATGGACGCGAACCCTGTTCAACTCAATCGTTGGAAGCGATCACCATGCGCTCCACCGTCCACCGCGGCCGCGTCTACCGGCGGTGCGGCTGCCGCGACCAGAACCGCAGGCAACTCGGGGCCCACTGCCCCCAGCTCACCACCGACCCCGATCACGGCTCCTGGACCTTCGCCGTCGACCTCCCCTCCCCCACCGAACCCAACCAGCCCAGCGACCACACGAGCCCCACCCGACATCGGCACACCGTGCGCCGCGGCGGCTTCCCCACCCAGGACACCGCCCGCGCCGCCCTGCACCGACTCCTCGACGGCGCCCAGGGCGGATTCGACGCCGACCCCAACCAGACCCTCACCGTCTACCTCACCGCCTGGCTCAAGGACAAAGAACTCACCCTCAAACCCACCACCTACGCCCGCTACCGCGACTACACCCGGCACGACCTCATCCCGGCGTTCGGCGACGTACTCCTCGACGACCTCGGCCACCAGCACATCGCCGCCTTCGTCCACACCCAACTCGCCGCCGGCCGCGGCAAGGTCACCATCCATCGGTGCCTCGCGACCCTCTCCAGCGCTCTGGGCGAAGCCGTCCGCCACCAGCGCCTCACCCACAACCCGGCCCGGCCCACGCTCATCCCCCGCCCGGCCGCCGCGGAACGCACCATCTGGACCGTCCCCCAGGCCATCCGCTTCCTGGACTTCTGCCGCCACGCCGACCCACCCATGGCCGACCTCGTCGAAGTCCTCATCGGCACCGGCATCCGCAAAGGCGAAGCCCTCGGCCTGCACTGGAACGACGTACACCCGTCCCAAGACGTCCTCTACATCCGCTACACGCTCTCCGCCGTCGACAACAACCAGCTCGTCCTCACCGCGCCCAAGACCCGCACCAGCAAAACCTGGGTCGCCATCTCCCCACGCGTCGCCGGCGCCCTCCAACGCCGCGCCCACGACAAACCACCGTCATCCGAGAACGCATTCCGCGGCGGCCTGGTCTTCCACCAACCGGACGGCCGGCCCCTGCACCCCGGGTACGTCCTCAACCACTTCCACGACCTCAGCCGCCAAGCCCATGTCCCCCGCACCACCCTCCACGACCTACGCCACCTCGCCGCAACGATCTCCATCACCGCCGGCGTCCCGCTGACCGTCGTGTCCAAAACGCTGCGGCACTCCACACTCTCCACCACCGCGAACATCTACAGCCACCTCACCGCACAAGCCGCCCACGACGCCGTCGACAGCATCGACCACACCCTCACTGCAAGCGACCGAACCACCAACCGCAACCGCCGCAAACTGCGGCCGCGACCACAACCCGACCACAACCCCCGGGCCCACAACCGGATGAACATCCTGAAGACCGCACCGCCCAGAGCCGATTGCACCCACGAGGTGCGGGCCGGCCGAAGGGGCACGCCGCACTGCGACCACCACGCGACCACCGGACCCCGAAACGCGGAAAAGGCCGCCTCCGCATTTCTGCGAAAACGGCCTCCGACCTGCGAAAACGCTGGTCGGGACGACAGGATTTGAACCTGCGACCCCTTGACCCCCAGCCAGCTCATTCTCTCGGCAAACAGGGCAAACGGTATCTGCACTTCGTGCCATAACGCGTCAGTTGTTCGGAATCGCGCATGCTGCGTGGTCCCCAACTAGTCCCCAGGGAAATGGTCCTAGTGTCATGCCGCAAGCTCCCCTCCAGTGTGAGCGGCTTGTCAGGAATTCACAAGACGTCGAAAATGCGGAGGGCGGAGGCTGGAGATGGAGCAACAGATTCCGGGCCTCCTACGCGATTGGCCGGCGCAGTCCCCAACGATCTGCGACTGGGCCCGCAGTCCGTCGGGCGCCCTTTGGTAGTACAAGGGCCCGGCGACATCGCGGCCCCCTCCGCCGCATCAGTCAAGACCGGGACGACATTCCGGCCCGCTGCTTTAGCGAGCTTGCTGGCCCGGTTGCAAGCGCGGCCTGGCAGGTCTGCACTCAGACGCCCGCCGCCGGGACGTCGGCGCCAGTCGACACGAAGCTGGACTTCGGAGCGGTGAAGACCAACGAGACCTGCCCAGCCACCGACCAGAAGGCGCCCGTGGCAACGCATTCGCCTGCTTGGATGTGTCTGGGTTAGTGAAGCCGGGCCGGTGTTGCAGGAGTCCTCGTTCCGACGGCCACTGTCGTCCTCGGTACAGCCACCAGTGGGACGGCATACAGCTACCGTCGTGATCCCGGGCGTCAATCGCGAAAGCGGCGTTCACACCGGTTCCGATGGCGCCGACGCCGATCACGGCCCCTGGGGCGGCGCCGGCTACAGCGACGGAGTTGACGGTGAGGGCCGCCGTTCCGATGCCTGCTGTGAGTTTGACGGCATGGGCGAGGATGCTGCCGCTCTGGCGGCTGCTCGCCGTGCCGTCTCGGCAGCATCGTAGTCACTGTCGTAGTCGTGCTTAGTACTGCAACCGCATGTGGGGGTGGTGGCCTCGGCGTTGGTAGTGGCATCTGCGGGCGCGGGCTTGGCTGCGGCGTCGGAAGCGTGACCAGTGCAGATGATGGTCGTTGTCCAGGTGTCGGGGCGTGA
>NZ_JAPVLS010000102.1:0-29811 GCF_027158125.1 Streptomyces sp. H39-C1 | reverse complement strand
GGCGGGGGCTGGAGTGGTGGCGGTGGCGCGGGCGGTCGCCAGGTCGGCGAGGGAGAACCGGGCGGTGACGACGCTTCCGGGCTTTCCGGCGGAGCCGGCCGGCCGGCAGACGGCGGGGTATTCGAGGAACGCCCCGGAGGCGCGGTGGGTCAGGAGCAGGGTCCGCGGCTGCTCCGTGCCGCTGTTGACGGCGAGCACTTCGACGGTGTCGTCGTCCACTGCGTGGTGGCCGGTCAGCCGGACCTCGACCGGTTCGACCGACAGCCGCAGCCGGCCGTCCTCGAAGCAGGGGACGAGGCGCAGCCCGTCGCCCAGCGGATGCGGCACCGGTGAGGCGCCGGAGCCGGTGTCCCCGGCGTGCACCTCGGTGGTCCTGACGACGCCGGAGGTCGCCACGGTGACGCCCAGCCGCCACCGGCCCGCGGTCCACCGGCCGCCGCGCCGCAGCCGCTTGGGGTCGACGGTGATCTCGAAGCCGGACCAGTCGTAGCAGTGCTGCTCCTGCCGCGAGGCGTCCGTGGCCTCCGGGACCGGCACGGTACGCAGCGGGACCAGGAGTTTGCGGCGGCCCGACGTCAGGACCGCGGTCTTGAGCGACCTGCGCTTCGCGGAGGCGTCCAGGTTCTGGATGTACGCATAGCCCCTGAGGACGAGCTTGCCGTCCTGCCAGCGCGTTTCCAGCAGGCGGGACCGTACGGGGAGGTCGGCCGCGGAGAGCGCGGCCACGTCGTACGGCAGCCGGATCGTGCCACCGGCGCGCGCGCCGTCGGGGATCTCGGCGCGCCTGCGGAGCGGGGGGCCCGCGACGGTGAAGCCGGCGTGGTTGCGCTCCTCGTGCGCGAGCGCGGCGAGCAGGTCGTCGAGCCGGCCCTCGCGGATGAGGTGGCACGTGATCCGCAGCCCGACCGGGAGTTCCCCGTGGAGGGAGGGGTCGACGCGGGCGAGGAAGTCCCGGGCGCGGTCCATGAAGACCTCGCGGTACTCGGGGCCTGCCATCGGCAGCGCCCCGGCGCAGTCCAGCAGGTCACCGGAGAGGATGGAACGGTCGTACTCCCGCTTGAGCGCCTCCCGCTTGTGCGTTGGCGTCGACGCTGACATGGACGTCGACGTGCCGGCGAGGAAACGGCTGACGCCGTCGACGGCCGCGAAGCGGTCCCGCAGGTCCTGGACGTCGGTGCGGCGGCGGTTCGCCGGGCGGGGGTGGGGCTGGTGCCGGTCGCGCTCGCGCTCGGGCAGGACGTCGACGGCCTCGGCGAGGAAGTGCGCGGGGATCGTGACCGCGCCGTCCTCGTGGCGGACGTCTTCGGGGAACGTGAGGGCGTGGCGGTCCCAGAAGGTGCGGCGGAACACCTTGTTCGTCGCCGAACGGTCCGCGAGGAGGGCGCCGTCCCGGGTGATGTGGGTGGTGGTCGCCGTGGTCGTGACTTGTGCGGCGGCGGTGGTGGCGAGGTCCGCGCCCGAGCGGTCCAGCCGGGTCACCAGCTTTTCGTACGTGCGGGGCGGGAGGGTGTCGTCACCGTCGAGGAAGGCCAGGTACGTGGTGCGGGGATCCGCCTGCCTGGCGCCCGCGTTGCGGGCGTGACCGACGCCCCGTGCGTCCGGCCGCGCGGCTCGTACCAGCCGGAAGCGCCGGTCGTTCGCGGCGAACCGCCGCGCGATCTCCGGGGCATGGTCCGCGTCCCCGTCCGTGACGTCGACCATCACCACATCGAGTGCGTCCAGCGTCTGTTCCGCGACCGACCGGAGGCATTCCTCCAGGTGCTGCTCGACGTTGTGGACGGGGACGACGACGGTCAGTCGGGGCGTCATACGGCGGCTCGGGCCTTTCCGGGTGCGGGTGCCGGGGCCGGGCTCTCCGGCGCGGGGTCCGAAATCGTGTATGTGTGGGCCTGGCGGCCCACACATACACGGCAGCATTTCGGACCCCCGCGCCTACGACCCCGTCCCCTCCCGTCGCCGGGCCTGCTCGACCCGGCGTGGCGATCTGGTCGACACAGCGTAGCTGTTCCATCGCCCAACGTAGTCGCCCGGAAAGTGGTGTTGCCCTCCCCGCTCGTCAGCCGCGGCGGCTCACCACTGCCTTCGTGATGAACGGCGGCAGCACGTTCACCGCGAAGCGCCGCAGCGGGGAGCGGCGGCGCTTCGCGGGTGCGGGCGCCACGGTTGCCGGTGCCGGGCTGACCGCGGGGGCCGCCGGGGTCTTGGTGGTGGCCTGGTGGCGGGAGGCGGGCTGGGCCGGCAGGGCCGCCTTCCGTCCGTTGATGCGGATGAGCTGTTCGCCGGCGACGCTCTGCACCTCGTGCCAGAGGTCCTCACGGGTCTCCAGCCAGGTCAGCAGCTCGGCGCGCACGGCCGCCGGGTCGCCCCAGGTGCCGTAGAGCTTCCGCTCGGTGATGCAGATGACGTGCAGTCCGCCGGTGGTCACGGCCTGCCAGGCCGCGGCGGCGACGCCGGGGCAGTGCTCGGCGCGGAAGTCGTCGAGGACGACCACGCCGTGCGCCTTCAGCAGGTCCCGGGCATCGGTGATGTCCGCGTGGACGTGCTCGTAGAGGTGCGAGGCGTCGATGTGGACGAACCGGCAGCTGTCGGCGGTGACATGGTCGGGCACCACCGAGGACAGGCCCTGCACGACCGTCGGCAGCTCCTCGTGGAAGGAGAGGTAGTTCGCCTCGAACGCCCGCCGGGTGAGCGTGGAGTACGACCTGGCCATCTCCGCGCTGTTGTCGGTGTCCTCGGCGGGCGCGTCGAACAGGTCGCAGACGGTGAAGCGCTCTCCCTCACGTCGGTAGGAGCCCGTGAAGATGGCGCTCTTGCCCATGTACACGCCCACTTCGAGCAGATCGCCCGGTTCGGTGCGCTCCTGCTGACGGCTGAGCAGCCAGTCGAAGAGCAGCTGGTCGGCCGGGAAGAACCAGCCCTTCACCTCGGCCAGTTCGGTGGGGGTGGGGAGCTGCTCGGTGGGCTTGGTGGGGGCTTCCATGGGTGTTCCGTTCAGCTGGGCGCGAGTGAGGCGGAGAGGGTTCCGGTGTGCGGGCGGCTGGACAGCGCGCGCACATGGCCGGGGGCGGGCGCCGGGCGGCGGTCCTGGAGCGGGATCACCGACGGGAGGGTGTCCCCGCGGTTCTCCAGGAACAGCCGGCGGACGACGCGCTCCGCGGCGTATCCGTCGTCGTACGGGCAGAAGCGTTCGCGGAAGGCGGCGCGCAGCTGGGCCGAGCGGGGCCCGCGCCAGGCGTCGGTCGCGAGGATGTCGATCAACTCGTCCTCGCTGCGCGCGAGGAGGCCGGGCGGGTGCGCGGTGATGTCGAAGTAGGCTCCGCGCGAGGCACGGTAGACCTCCCAGTCCTCGGCATGGATGACGATCGGCCGGTCGAGATTGGCGTAGTCGAACATCAGCGACGAGTAGTCGGTCAGCAGCACGTCCGAGGCCAGGCACAGCTGTTCGACGGACGGGTGCCGGGACACATCGAGGAAGGCCGGCTGTCCGGCAGCGTGCTGGGCGCCGGTGTCGTAGAGGTGATGTGTGCGCATCAGGACCGTGAATCCGGGGCCAAGTTCGCGGGCGATCCTTTCCACGTCGAGATCGGCGTGGAATCCGGCGCGGTAGTCGCGGTGGGTGGGTGCGTACAGCACGGCCGTGGAGTCGCGCGGAATGCCCAGTTCGGCGCGGATGCGCAGCACGTCGTCGGTGGTGGCGCGCTGGTAGACGTCGTTGCGGGGCTGGCCGTACTCCAGGGTGGTGAAGCCGGACGGGTAGGCGCGTTCCCAGGTGAGGCTCGAGTGCCGGCTGGACGACAGGTTGTAGTCCCAGAGGTCCGCCTGGGCGAGGACCTGTGCGAAGTCCGTCGACCTCGCGGCGGCCGGGAAGTCCCGCAGGTCCAGGCCCATGTGCTTGAGCGGGGTGCCGTGGTGCGTCTGGAGGGTGAGCTGGCCGGCGCGCTTGGCGTAGCGGGGGTGCAGGTCGTCGTTGGTGACCAGGTACTTGGCCCGGGCCATTGCCGTCCAGAACGCGGCCGAGCCCGGCTGCAGGCGGCGTACGCCGGGCGGCAGGGTGTGGGCGTGCTCGGGGGTGGTGACCCAGGCGGTGCGGATGTGCGGCGCCAGCTCGCGCAGCCGGGTCTCGATCGCGGCCGGGTTGCAGACGTAGCCCCGGTCCCCGTACGCGGAGAAGACCGCCAGTTCCTGGTCGAGGGCGCGGCGCCGCTGCAGGCGGTAGTGCAGCCGCAGCGCCGCCTCGCGGATCCGGCCGTACCGGGCGGCGACCCGGGCCTGCGCCCGCAGCCGTGTCCGGTGGACGCCGCCGAGCGCCTGGAAGGCGCGGCGGGCCCCGAGGCGCACCAGGAGGTAGCGCAGCCCCGCCTGGCCGAACGGGGTGGGGGCGCGGAAGGCCCGCGGGCGGTGCCGGCGGTAGTAGGCGCGGCACCGCTTGAAGTAGTCGGCGCGCGATGAACGCGGCAGCCGGTCGGGGGAGTTGTAGACGGTGGTGAGGTGGTCGAGCATCCGGCGGAAGAGGGCCGGCCGCCAGTGCTCCAGCCGGGGATGGCTGTCGAGGAAGGCGAAGACCCGGTCGTACTGCTTGAAGATGTCGAAGTGCCGGCGGCTGGTGGTGCCGAGGACGGTGCCGCGGCGGCGCTGCCGGTAGCGGACGCACACCTGGTCCAGGACGGCGATGGTGCCGGCGGCCAGCAGCGCCGGGTACGTCCACGCGGTGGCCTCGTAGTAGCCGGGCGGGAAGGTGAGGTCCACCCGCTCGGCGAACTCCCGGCGGTAGGCCTTGTTCCAGACGACGGTGAGGAGCTGGAGCAGTTCCGGGCGGTCACCGAGGGTGAACGTCTCCGGCCCGGTCTGGCTCAGGTGTCCGGCCAGGCCGTTGCGCCGCGCCTCGCCGTTCCAGTAGGTGCGCTCGTAGTCGAAGACGAGGATGTCGGGGCCGCCGGTCTCCTTGAGGCGGTCCGTGATCGCCAGCAGGGAGCCGGGGGCGAGGCTGTCGTCGGCGTCGAGGAAGAGCAGGTAGTTGCCGGTGGCGCGGATCAGCCCGGCGTTGCGGGCGTGGCCGGGGCCGACGTTCTCGGGGAGGTGGATGGCGGTGATCCGGCGGTCGCGGCCGGCGAACTCGTCGATGATCTCGCCGCTGCCGTCCGGGGAGCCGTCGTTCACCACGATCAGCTCGAAGTCGGTGAAGGACTGGGTCGTTACGGATTCCAGGCAGGCGTGCAGATAGGCCTGAACCTTGTAGGCGGGAACGATGACGCTGAACCGGGGCAAGGGACATCCAGGTGTTGACGCGGGCGCTGTGGACGGGCGCCCGCGTACACACGAGGATTGCTCGGTTATCGGATGAACAATGACGTACGCGGCCTGTGCCCGTTATATGGGGCGCAACGTCGCGGAGAGTGATCTGGTTACGGCGTCCAGGGGTGAGCTTCCCGCGGGTGGGCGCGGGCTACTTCACGGCGCCGGCCATCACCCCCGAGACGAACTGCCGCTGGAAGGCGAAGAACACCACGAGCGGGATGACCATGGACACGAACGCGCCCGGCGCGAGGATGTCGATGTTGCTGCCGAACTGCCTGACCTGCTGCTGCAGCGCGACGGTGATCGGCTGCGAGTCGCTGTCGGCGAAGATCAGCGCCACCAGCATGTCGTTCCACACCCACAGGAACTGGAAGATGCCCAATGAGGCGATGGCGGGGCCGCCCAGCGGCATGATCACGGTGGTGAAGAGCCGCAGCTCGCCGGCTCCGTCCAGCCGCGCAGCCTCCAGCAGTTCGCGCGGGATCTCGGCGAAGAAGTTCCGCAGTAGGAAGATCGCGAACGGCAGGCCGAAGGCGGTGTGGAAGAGCACGACGCCGGTGATGTCGCCGAAGATGCCGATCTTCCCGAAGAGCTGGGCGACCGGGATCAGCGCCACCTGGATGGGGACCACCAGCAGGCCCACCACGGCCAGGAACCACCAGTCGCGGCCCCGGAAGTCCATCCACGCGAACGCGTAGCCGGCCAGCGAGCCGATGACGACGACGAGCAGCGTGGTGGGGACGGTGATCAGGATGGTGTTGACCAGCGAGTTGACGACGGTGTCGTTGCTGAGCAGCGACTTGTAGTTGGAGACGGTGAGCTGGGAGGGGGCGCTGAGGACCTTCCACCAGCCGGACGCCGCGATGTCCGTGGGGTCGCGCAAGGAGGACAGCAGCAGACCGATGGTCGGCAGCAGCCAGAAGAGCGCGACCACGATGAGGAAGACGCGTACCGCGCCTCCGCTGACCCAGGAGGCGAGTTTCGCCGCGATCGCGCTCATCGTCGTGCCTCTCTGCGCAGCCGCCGGATATTGAAGATCATCACGGGCAGGACGAGCAGCAGCAGAAGGACGCCGATCGCACTGCCGACGCCCTGGTCGTTGCCGCCGCCGAAGGACTTCAGGTACAGCTGCAGGGCGAGCACGTTGGCGTCGCTCTGGGAGGCACCCGGGGCGATGATGTAGACGAGGTCGAAGATCTTCAGCACGTTGATCATCAGCGTGATGAGGACCACCACCAGCACCGGTGCCAGCAGCGGCACGGTGATCTTCCGGAACACCTGCCACTCGTTCGCGCCGTCCACCCGTGCCTGCTCCAGCAGTTCACGCGGCACGCCCGCCAGGCCGGCCGCGATCAGCACCATCGCGAAGCCCGCCCACATCCAGATGTACGAGACGATGATCGACGGCGTGACCAGGCTCGGACCGAGCCAGTCCACCCCGTTGTACTGGGTGGCGAAGTTGGACGAGGGCAGCCGCAGCCGGGCGCCGGCCGCCGAGGCCGGCAGCGCGAACGTGCCGTCGTCCCCGGACTTCGCCGACGCGACGACCTTCCCGTCCTTCACCGCCTCGACCTTGACGCCGGGCAGCGCCTTCTCGCCCGGGTCGATCGCGCCGGTCGTGCCGCCGCCACCGGGCTTGAAGTCCAGCCACACCGTGCCCGAGACACCGCCGTCCGCCGCCGGCGCGGCGGCCTTGGCGTCCTGCGTGTCACCCGGCAGCTTGTTCTGCGGGACGCCGATCAGCGGCAGCGCCGCCGCCGTGCCCGGCTGCGCCTGCGCCTTGGTGGTGAACGAGCCGCCTGCCGACGGTGCGAGATCGGCGTTCGGACGCGGTCTGGCGCCCGGATAGGCGGACGCCTCGGCGAAGGTGTCATGGATGCCGACCACGACCGCGTTGGCGACGCCGCGGTCCGGGTCGTTCTCGTAGACCAGCCGGAAGATGATGCCGGCCGCCAGCATCGAGATCGCCATCGGCATGAAGACGACGAGCTTGAAGGCCGTGCCCCAGGAGACCCGTTCGGTCAGCACCGCGAAGATCAGGCCCAGCGCGGTGGCCACCACCGGGGCGATGACCACCCAGATCGCGTTGTTCTTGACGGCCGTCAGATTGCTGTGGTCGGTGAAGACCTCGCCGAAGTTCTTCAGGCCGACGAACGCCGAGTTGTCCGCGTCGAAGAGGCTGCGCTGGATCGTGTACCCGATCGGGTACAGCACCAGCGAGCCGAGCAGCACCAGCGCGGGCAGCAGGAAGACCAGTGCCACCCAGGGGCGGGTGCCCATCAGGGACTTGCGCTTCACGGGAGGCGGGCCGGCCGCGGCCGCGCCCCCCGTGGTCACCGTCGAGGCCACCGGTGCCTCAGTTCTTGTACGCCTTGGCGGCGTCCGCTTCGAGTTTCGCCTGGGCGCCCGCCACGTCGGTCGGCTTCACCAGGAAGTCCTGCAGGTCCTTCCATTCGCCCTCGCCCTTGGTACCGCCGAAGGCGGCGGGAGCCTGGTCGGACATGTCGAAGCGGAAGTCGTCGCCCGCCGAGATCAGCGCCTTGGCGATCGCGCGCGAGACCTCGTCGGGATAGGCCGCCAGGTCCAGCGACTTGTTCGGCGACACGTAGCCGCCGGGCTTCGCCCACACCTGCGCCGCGTCCGTCGAGGCGAGGAAGGTCAGCAGCGCCTGCGCGCCCTTGCCGTCCTTCAGCACCACGGCGACGTCACCGCCACTGACCACGGGCGGCTTGCCGCTGCCGACGGCCGGGAAGGGGAACACCTTGGCGTCGGTGCCGACCTTCGCCTTGGTGCTGGAGGAGATGACCGCGGCGGAGAAGTCGCCCTCGTAGACCATCGCGGCACCGGGCGGGGTGCCGGTGAACGTCTGGCTGATCGACTTCGGGAAGTCGGTCTGCAGCGCGCCGCTCTGGCCGCCCGCGATCAGGTCCTTCTTGCCGAAGAGCCCGGCCAGCGTGGTCAGCGCGTCCTTCACGGACGGATCGGTCCACTTGATCTTGTGCTGCGCGAGCTGGTCGTACTTCTCGGGGCCGGCCTGGCTCAGATAGACGTTCTCGAACCAGTCGGTGAGGGTCCAGCCGTCCGCGCCGCCGACCGATACCGGGGGCGTGCCCGACTCGAAGACCGTCTCCGCGGCCTTCAGGAAGTCGTCCCACGTCTTCGGCTCGGTGACGCCCGCCTGCTGGAAGGCCGCGGTGTTGTACCAGACCAGCGACTTGTTGGCGGCCTTGGCGTAGACCCCGTACTGCTTGCCCTGGTAGGCGCCGAGATCCTGCCAGCCCTTCGAGAAGTTCTTGGTCAGCTGCGCCTGGGCCTCGGGCCCGATCGGCTTGAGCCAGCCCTTGTCCGCGAACTGGTGCAGCACGCCGACCTGTGGCAGGAACGCCACATCCGGCGGCGCCCCGCCCTGGATCTTCGTCCCGAGGAAGGTGGAGGTGCTGTCGCCCGTCGGGACGAACGTCACCTTCGCACCGGTGCGCTTCTCGAACTCGTCCAGCACACCTCGGAAGTTCTTCTGCTCGGCGCCGGTCCACACGGCGGCCACTTCGAGCTTCTGGCCCTTGAGATCCGGCAACTGGAGCCCCGACGACGAGGCCGACGGAGCGCCCGATGACGGCCCCGCGTCCTTCTTGTCGTCACTGCCGCAGCCGGCCGCGGTGAGCGCCAGTGCGGCGGCCGCCACAACGGCCAGCGCGGTTCGTGCCTGGTGGTTGTGCGCGCGCGTGCTGAATGTACGCATCTGCTCATCCCCTCGGTCCGGTCCGTCTGTCCTACGCCCGGGCCGATCGGCGACGCAAGGGCATGGGCGGGGTATAGGGGTTGATCGTGACCTTGACGTGATGCGGCGTCAGAGGGGTTTAATCACCGGAGAATTGGGCCCCCGCCCGATCCGCCGGAGCCGGCGGTCGCGCCTCGGTCACACCAGCGGCTGGGCCGGGCCCGCCCCCGCGGACTCCGCGGCCCGCTGCAGCGCGCTGGCGAGCAGCGCCAGGTCCGTCGGCCCGTTGCCGAGCTCGCGCAGCGGCCGGCGGGTCGGCGGGTCGCCCATCCGCTCCCACTCCAGCGGTACGACCGTGGGCCGCAGCGTCGCCGTACGGGGGATGCGTCCGCTGACCCGGCCCGCCTGGAACGGCGCCACCGCGCCGCCGGGACGGCGCAGATAGCCGCGGCCGGGCACCTCCTCGTCCAGCCCCGCCGGATCCTCGACATGGACCAGCAGGGCGGCCGACGCGGGATCCTCGGTGCGCAGCGCGATCCGCAGCCGTGACCGTTCGTCCGCCTCGGTCCCCGAGGTGCGCTCCGGGCGCCCCGTCGACGCGATCAGGTGCACGCCGAGCCGCTCGCCCTCGCGGGCCACCGCCTCCAGTGCCCGCACGACGGAACCGGCCGCCGGGCGGCCGGTACTGCCGAGCCCCGGCGCCACCAGTGCGTCGAAGTCGTCGACCACGACCACCAGCCGGGGGAGTGCGGAGTCGCTGCGGGTCTGGACGCGCAGCGCGCCCTGCTCGGACGGTTTGCGGCCGTCGCCCCGCCCGCCGTCGCGCGCCGTCGACTGCCGTGGCACGGTCACCATCCGGTCCGCGTGCCACTCGCCGAAGCCCTGGCCGCCGAGCAGTTCCTCGCGGCGCTTGAGCTCCGCGCCGAGCGCCTGGGCGAACTCCCGCATGCGGGTCGGGTCGGAGGCGGCCAGATACGTCGAGACATGCGGCAGGTCCGTGACCGCGCGCAGTCCTTCGCCGCGCTCGGTGCCCGCGCCGTCGACCAGGACCAGCGCCAGCCGGTCCGGCCGCTCGGCGGCGGCGAGAGCGGACGCGATCGACCGCAGCAGCTCGGTCTTCCCCGAACCGGCGGCGCCGCCCACCATCAGATGCGGCCCCTCGGCCGCCAGGTCCACGACGACCCGGCCGCCGGAGCCCGAGCCCAGCACCGCCAGGGCGCGGCCCCCGGCCCGTGCGTAACCGGTGAGGGCCGGCCGCCCGCCGTCCTGTCCGGCCTCCTGGGCGTCCGCGTCGTCCGGGGTGCCGTCCCAGCGGGCGGTGATCTTCGCGGGGGTGGCCAGCGCCAGATCCAGCGCGTCCAGCAGGCGCACGGTGCGCGGCAGCGCGTTGCGGGCGCGCGGCGCCGCCGTGTCCGTCTCCCGCAGCGGCGCGAGCGCCCGCGCGAAACGCTCCGCCCACGCGGGCGAGACCGCGTCGACGACGACCTGCGCCGGCCCGTACGGATCCATCCGCAGGGTCGTCGCCACATCGCCCGACAACTGGGCGACGGCGCCGCACTCCGTCGCGAGCCGGTCCGGCGACTCGGCCAGGCACAGCACATGCATCCCGACCGAGGGACCGGCGGCCGCTATCCGTTCGAGGGTGTCGCGCAGCGTCGCGGAACCGGGGTCGCCGTCCACGACGACCAGGGTGTACGGGCCCTCGCGGTGGGCCGCGGCCTCGGCGACGGCCTCCGGGGCGGCGGCGGCCCAGCCGGAGCCCAGCGGCCCTTCCTCCAGCCGGCGGGCCAGCTCCGTGACGCGTGCCGCGGCCTGGTCGCGGTCGAAGGCGAGCAGCAGCCGGCAGTCCTGGCCGTGCGCGGGACGCAGCTGCGGCAGCCAGTTGAGCCAGGACCACTCGTCGGCCCGCTGCTCGGCGCCGCGCGAGCGGTCCGCACTGATCAGGACGAGCTCCAGCGTGCTGGGGGAGTGCAGCGCGCAGGCCTGCGCCAGCACCGCGCGGGCCAGCCCGGCCAGCCGCGGCCGGGGCCCGGCGAGGCCGAGCGCGAAGGTGTGCGGATCGCGCAGGTCGACGGTGAAGGGGACGGTGCGCAGGGTGCCCGCGCCGTCCTCCGACGGCAGATCGGCCGTGCCCAGCCGCAGCGTCAGCGCGTCCGGGTGGTCGGGCCCGCGCTCCCACAGCCGGCGGCCGGGGCCCAGCGCGGTCAGCAGCACGGTGGCCGGGTCCGGCCAGCGCTCGCGCAGCGCGGCCGCCTCGGCGGCCAGCCGGGCGCCGTCCGCGCCCTGGCCCGCCCCGCCGGTCCCGGTCCGGCCGGCCGCCAGCCGCCGTGCCCAGGCTCCTATGGTCCCGGCGACCCGCCCTGCGCCGGGCTGCGGCGGCTTCGGCACCCGCACCGGCACGGTGTCGTCCGGCCGGAGCCGTTCGCCGCGGCCGTATGTGGCCGCCGAGTCGTCCGTCCCCTCGGCGTGGTCGGCGTAGCCGTGCGAACCGCTGCGCGGGGTGTCCAGTCGGCGCGAGGGCCCGGCGGCGGGCGGGACGGGCGGCGCGGACGGCCGCGGCGGCATGGCGGCCGCCTCGGGACTCGTGTGGGCCGCGGGCGCGGACTCCGGACGGGGGCCGGGGTACGTGGCCGAGCCGTGGCCACCGGCTGCCCGTGTCGTCCCGCCGGTCCGTCCGGTCGTGGATGCGTTCCCCGGGGGGAGGGTGACCCGCAGATGGCCCTCGCTGTCGGGCGCCGCCGGAACGGCCGCGTCCCGCGGGCCCGGTTCCAGGTGGAGCGTCGATTCGCCGATCCGCAGCAGCGCGCCGGGCGAGAGCGCGACCGGCCGCTCCCCGACGGGGCGGTCGTCGACGGTGGTGCCGTTGGTCGAGCCGAGGTCGGCGACGGTGACCCGGCCGTCGGCCGCGACCGTGACGGTGCAGTGCAGCCGGGAGACGTCGGGGTCGTCCAGCGGGACATCGGCCTCGGCGGAGCGGCCGATCCTGACCTGGCCGCCCTGCAGCAGATGGACGCCGCCGGAGTCCGGGCCGCCGATGACGCACAGCCGGGCCGGGGCGGACGCGCCCGACGGCGGCTCCGCGTGCTGCTCGGCGGGGGTGTGCAGGGACAGCACGGCGCCGTCCACGAGCGGTGGCATGCCGAGCAGGGCGCCCGGGTCGAGCCGCTCGGCGCCCGAATAGAGCGCGACCGAGGAGCCGGAGGAGCGCGCGGGCTGGCCGGAGCCGGCTCCGGACGCGAGCGCTCCGGAAACCGCGCTCAGCGCGGTCCCCGCGGGCGCGGTGACCAGCACGTCGCAGGTGCGCCCCGCTCGGCCGCTGCGCGGCCCGAGGACGGTCAGCCGGATCTGCATCTCGTCCGCGGTCCCTTCTGCCCGGATGCCTGGCAGGAAGCCTCCCCACCGCGCACGGGCGCGTCGACACGTACAAGCACGAGCGGGCGGGCTCCTGTTGCCCCGTCACACCCGTACGGGATGCATCCTCCCACTTGCCACTGACAACCCGCCCCCGGTCCTGACAGGAGCGATCTTGAATGATCAGTTGTTGACCGGAAAGGTGCTGCTTGTCGCAATGGAAGGCGGTCGCGGAGCAACCAAGCGGTGGCCTGCCGCGTCATACCTCCCAGCTCCGCGGTCCGTCCCCGGGGCCGGATGCGGCCACCTGCGGCCCGGGAATGCGGCTGTCAGCGGGCCGCCGCGGCCGTCCGCACTACAGTTGGCACGGTCGGCCCCACAGGCCGCGCGCAGCAGGGAACCACGAAGTACCACGAAGCACCACCAAGACCAGGGAGCGCATGACGTGCGGCCGGTAGGCAGCAAGTACCTCCTCGAGGAGGTACTCGGACGCGGGGCCACGGGGACCGTCTGGCGCGCCCAGGTGCGCGACGAGGACGGCGTCGTCGCGATCAAGGTGCTCAAGGAAGAGCTCGCGAGCGACCCCGACATCGTGATGCGGTTCCTGCGCGAGCGCGCCGTACTCGTACGGCTGCGCCACCCGCACATCGTGCGGGTCAGGGACCTGGTGGTCGAGGGTGATCTGCTCGCCCTGGTGATGGACCTCGTCGACGGCCCCGACCTGCACCAGTACCTGCGCGACAACGGCCCGTTCTCACCGGTCGGCGCCGCCCTGCTGACCGCCGCCGTCGCCGACGCGCTCGCCGCCAGCCACGCCGACGGGGTGGTGCACCGGGACCTCAAACCAGCGAACGTGCTGCTCGCCACGACCTACGGCGAAGACGGCAGTCCGCGCATGCACCCGATGCTCACCGACTTCGGCATCGCCCGTCTGGCGGATTCGCCCGGCATCACCCGCACCCACGAGTTCGTCGGCACCCCGGCCTACGTCGCGCCGGAGTCCGCGCAGGGCAAGCCGCAGACGTCCGCCGTCGACCTGTACGGCGCGGGCATCCTGCTCTACGAGCTGGTCACCGGCCGTGCGCCGTTCCGCGGCGACAACGCGCTGGAGGTGCTGCACGCGCACCTGAGCCAGGAGCCGGTGCGCCCCGGCAACGTGCCGGAACCGCTGTGGACGGTCATCGAGCGCTGCCTGCGCAAGAACCCGGAGGAGCGGCCCAGCGCCGAGAACCTGGCCCGCGCGCTGCGCGTGGCCGCCGCCGGGATCGGTGTGCACGCGACTCCCGCCGAGGCGGAGGCGGCGCTCGGCGTCGCCGCGCTGCTCGGCCCCGACCTCGCGCCGACCACCGTCCCCGGCAGCGCCGACCCCACCCAGGTGCTGCCCGCGCACCGCTACGACCCGAACGGCGCGACCGGTGTGCTGCCGATCGCCACCGCGGCCGGCGCCGACGGCACCCGCGTCCTGCCGCCGGTGCCCGACGGCCCGCCGCAGGGCAACGCGGATCAGCAGCAGGGCCCGCACCCTTGGCAGTCCCAGCTCAGCGCGGCCCGCCAGCGCGGCGAGCAGACGGAGCTGCAGTACCTCGACCCGGAGCAGGACCCGCTGCGGCGCAGGCCGCGACGGCAGCCCGGCGGCCAGCCGCAGGGCCGGGGCCGGCAGGACCAGTACCAGCAGGATCAGTACCAGCAGGGCCAGGGCCAGTACCAGCAGCAGGGGCAGCAGCCGTACGCCCCGCAGCAGCCGTCCCAGCCCCAGCCGCGCTACCAGCAGCAGCCTCAGCAGCAGGTCCAGCCGCGCTACCAGCAGCCGCAGCCGCAGCGCTACGAGCCGCAGCGGCCGCCGGAGCCCGAGCCCCGGCGCGACCCGCGGCCGCGCGGCGCCAACCCGATGAAGATTCCGGGCCTGGGCTGCCTCAAGGGCTGTCTGACGACGATTCTGGTGCTGATCGTCATCTTCGTGGTGGTCTGGTACACCACGCCGCTCCCGGAGTGGGTCGACAGCGGCCAGAACCTCTGGGACACCACGACGGGCTGGATCAGCACCGCCTGGGACAAGGTCAACGAGGTGACCGGGTCGGGGAACTGACCCCGGCACCGCTCACCGCCGACCCGCATCACGATCACCGCCGACGTTCACGCCGACCTTCGTCACGCGTGCCGCCGGGCTTCGTCATGCCCGCCGCCGACCCCCATCACGCGCGCCATGCTGCCGACTTGTCGACACCTGGCGGGTGATTTCCCCCGCAGAACCACACGTCACCGCACACCGGCCCCCCGAACGGCCGCCGGGCCGCGTAGTTTTGTCGCCAACACGACAGCGCCGCATACGGCGCGACGGACCGTCGGAGGAGTCGGAGCAGGCCTTGGCAAGGAAGATCGGCAGCCGGTACACCGCCCACCAGGTGCTGGGGCGGGGATCCGCCGGCACGGTGTGGCTGGGTGAGGGCCCCGAGGGTCCGGTCGCCATCAAACTGCTGCGCGAGGATCTCGCCTCCGACCAGGACCTCGTGGGCCGCTTCGTGCAGGAGCGCACCGCGCTGCTCTCGCTGGACCACCCGCAGATCGTCGGAATCCGTGATCTCGTCGTGGACGGCACCGACCTCGCGCTGGTCATGGACCTGGTGCGGGGCACCGACCTGCGGTCCCGGCTGGAGCGCGAGCGCCGGCTCGCCCCCGAGGCCGCCGTCGCCATCGCCGCCGATGTCGCGGACGGCCTCGCCGCCGCGCACGCGGCCGGCGTCGTCCACCGTGACGTCAAGCCCGAGAACGTGCTGCTCGACTCCGCCGCCCCGACCGGACCCGGCGGCGCGCCCCCCGCGCTCCTGACCGACTTCGGCATCGCCCGCCTCGTCGACTCCCCGCGCCGTACCCGGGCCACCCGCATCATCGGCACCCCGGACTACCTCGCCCCCGAGATCATCGAAGGCCTCCCGCCCCGGGCAAGTGTCGACATTTACGCCCTGGCGACGGTCCTCTACGAGCTGCTGGCCGGTTTCACGCCGTTCGGCGGCGGCCACCCCGGCGCCGTACTGCGCCGCCATGTGACCGAGGCCGTCGCACCGCTCCCGGACATCCCCGATGAGCTGTGGCAGCTGCTCTCGCAGTGTCTCGCCAAGGCCCCCGCGTCCCGGCTCACCGCCGGTGAGCTGGGCGAACGACTCCGGGACCAGCTGCCGCGGCTGGCCGGGCTGCCGCCGCTCGACGTGGACGCGCCGGACGAGCACCCGGCGGACGCCGACGACGACACCCCGTACGAGCCGGACATCGGGCTGTTCGAGCCGCCGAGCCACCGCGGCGCCGTGCCGCTGGTGCGCGGCGCGGCCCCCGACTCCAGCCGCGACACCCACACGAGCATGAAGCTGCCCTCCGCCGAGGAGCTGGCCGCGTACGGCCGCGGCTCCCGCTCCGGTGGCGGCCAGGGCGGCTCCGGCGGCAGCGGGGCGTCCGCCGGGCGCCCGGCGAGCCCGCGGCACCGCGCCGTCTCCGACGTCGTGCGCCGCCGCCGGGTGCGCGTCGGAGCGGCTGCTGCCGCCGCGCTGGTCGTCGCGGGGCTGGGCGGCTGGGGCATCGCCTCGCTGGGCGGCGACTCCGGGCCGACGGCCCCGGCCGACAACGACCACCCCACCACCGCTCCGCCCACCACGCACCCCACCGCACCCACCGCCGGCGCCGCCTCCCCGCAGGGCTCCATCGGCACCCCGGTCGAGCTGCCGCAATGGTCCGCGTTCAGCGCGGTGCCCGCGCCCCGCGTGAAGCTGGTCGGCGGCCCGCGCGCCATCACCATCGCCGGGACCACGTACGTCTTCGCCCGGGGCGAGGACAACGACGTCTGGTACGTCACCCGGGGCGTCGGCGCCTCGGGCGCCTACAGCGCCTGGCAGCACCTGACGGGAATAGGAGTCGCCGACGACCCGGCGGTCGTCTCGGCCTCGCCGGGCCGCCTCGACCTGTTCGCCCTCGGCACGGACGGCCTGCTCTACCGGCGGACCATGACCAACGGAACCTGGAACCAGTGGTACCAGGTCGACGAGCGCACCCGGTTCGACGCCGCCCCGGCCGCCGCCTCCTCCGAGCCCGGCCGGATCGACCTCGTCGGCCGGTCCGGCGGCGACCTGGTCACCGCCTCCCTCGTCGGCAGCCGCTGGAACGCCTGGTCGGTGGTCCCCACCCCGGGCCGCATCACCGCGGCCCCCGGGCTCGTCTCCCGTTCGAAGGGCACCCTGGACGCGTTCGTCGTCCGCAAGGCCGACGGCGCCGTGCTGCGCCTGCCGTACTCGGCGGGCGCCTGGCGGCCCACGGTCCTCCTGCGGGGCATGGACGCCGCCGGCCGCCCCGAGCCGCTGGCCTCCGGTGACCGGGTCTACGCCTTCGCCCCCGCCGCCTCAGGCGGCCTCTCGCAGGCCGCGGGCCCGGTCGCCGGCGGCGCGGAGTGGTCCGTCGCCGCCCTGCCCGGTGCCACCGAGGCCACCACCCCGGCCGCCGTCACGTCGTCCGGCCGCGTCCTGGAGCTGTACGTCCGCACCCCGGCCGGAGCCCTCACCCGGGCCACCGCGCAGGTCTGACGCGCGGCCTCCGGGCGGGTGCGGGTGCGGCCTCCGGGCCGGTCCGGCCGATGCCTCGGGCCGGGTCGGGTCCGGCGCCCGGAGGTGTCTCCCGTCACAGGACCGCCCCCGGGCGAGAACGTCCCGTTCGACCAGCCGGTAGTCTGGACCCGTGGCAGTCGTCGATGTATCCGAAGAGCTGAAGTCCCTCTCCTCGACCATGGGGTCGATCGAGGCCGTCCTGGACCTCGACGCGATGCGGGCCGATATCGTCGTTCTCGAGGAGCAGGCCGCGGCGCCGTCCCTCTGGGACGACCCGGAGGCGGCGCAGAAGATCACGAGCAAGCTCTCGCACCTCCAGGCCGAGCTGCGCAAGGCCGAGCAGCTCCGGGGCCGCATCGACGACCTGTCGTTGATGTTCGAGCTCGCCGAGGACGAGGCCGACGCCGATGCCCTCGCCGAGGCCGAGGAAGAGCTGGTCTCGGTCCGCAAGGCGCTCGACGAGCTGGAGATCCGCACCCTTCTCTCCGGCGAGTACGACGCCCGCGAGGCCCTGGTCAACATCCGCGCGGAGGCCGGTGGCGTGGACGCCGCCGACTTCGCCGAGCAGCTCCAGCGCATGTACCTGCGCTGGGCCGAGCGGCACGGCTACCAGACGGAGGTCTACGAGACCTCCTACGCGGAAGAGGCCGGCATCAAGTCGACCACCTTCGCGGTGAAGGCCCCGTACGCGTACGGCACCCTCTCCGTCGAACAGGGCACCCACCGCCTGGTGCGCATCTCGCCCTTCGACAACCAGGGCCGCCGCCAGACCTCCTTCGCCGGCGTCGAGGTGCTCCCCGTCGTCGAGAAGACCGACCACCTCGAGATCGACGAGTCCGAGCTGCGCGTCGACGTCTACCGCGCCTCGGGCCCCGGCGGCCAGGGCGTCAACACCACCGACTCCGCGGTGCGGTTGACCCACATCCCCACCGGCATCGTGGTCTCCTGCCAGAACGAGCGCTCCCAGATCCAGAACAAGGCGAGCGCCATGAACGTCCTCCAGGCCAAGCTCCTCGAGCGCCGCCGCCAGGAGGA
Source organism: Streptomyces sp. H39-C1 (assembly GCF_027158125.1). Taxonomy (NCBI): domain Bacteria; kingdom Bacillati; phylum Actinomycetota; class Actinomycetes; order Kitasatosporales; family Streptomycetaceae; genus Streptomyces; species Streptomyces sp. H39-C1. The sequence goes on along the minus strand of NZ_JAPVLS010000102.1, from coordinate 11,829 downwards.
GCAGGCTCTGATGGACTCCCTCGGCAAGAGCGACGGCGGGAACTCCTGGGGCAGCCAGATGCGTTCGTACGTGCTGCACCCGTACCAGATGGTCAAGGACCTGCGCACCGACTACGAGGTCGGCAACCCGCAGGGCGCCCTCGACGGCGACATCGACGGCTTCATCGAGGCGGGCATCCGCTGGCGCAAGGGCCAGCAGAAGGCCTCCCAGGACTAGGGCCTGACGCGTCGGTTTCTGTCGGCAACTGCCATCCATTGGATGGCAGTTGCCTTTTTTATGTCACAGCCACCTACACAACTGACCGCCATATGACGCTAATTCCGGCATTCCGGTTGGAATGACCTTGACGCTGCCGGGAATTATGGGAAAGGTGTTGCGCGGCATGCGTATGACCGGGACGTGAGTTGCCGTCCTGTCCATAGCTGCTCCACATACGAAGATCCGCTACTGGGGGTAGTTACCAGATGAGCAAGAAGAACACTCGGCTGCGCATGGCTCGTATAGCCGCCGCCGCAGTCATCGCCACGGGCGCGTCCCTGACCGCCGTGGGTGTGGCTCAGGCCGTTACCGTCACGACGAACGCCGCGGGCGGCGACACCGAGGGCACGACCGTCGGCGTCACCCAGGGCACGACCGAGGGCACCACGGTCGGCGTCACCGAGGGTACGACCGAGGGCACGACCGTCGGCGTCACCGAGGGCACGACCGAGGGCACCACCGTCGGCGTCACCCAGGGCACCACCGAAGGCACCGAGGGCACGAGCACGGGCACCAGCACGGGCACCAGCACGGGCACGTCGACCGGTACCTCCACGGGCACCAGCACCGGTACGTCGACCGGTACTTCGACCGGCACCAGCACCGGTACCTCCACGGGTACGAGCACCGGTACGTCGACCGGTACTTCGACCGGCACGAGCACCGGCACCAGCACGGGCACGTCGACCGGTACCTCCACGGGCACCAGCACCGGTACGTCGACCGGCACGAGCACCGGCACCAGCACGGGCACGTCGACCGGTACCTCCACGGGCACCTCGACGGGTACCTCCACGGGCACCAGCACGGGTACCACCGCCGGCACCACCACGGGCAGCACGACCGCCGGCACCACCACGGGCACCACGGGCGGTTCCTCGTCCAGCGGTTCGACCGGTGGCGGCAACACCTGCACCCTGACCGGTGACAGCGTCAACTGCAACAACACCGGCACCGACAACCAGAACACCAAGCCGGTGGCGCAGGGCAACACCAACCAGGAGCTGGCCAAGACCGGTTCCGGTGAGACCACCTTCCTGCTGGTCGGCGCCGCGACGATGATCGCCGGTGGCATCGGCTTCCGCATGATGCCGCGCTTCACCAACCGGCGCACGGCTGCCTGAACAGGCCGCCAGTAGCACATCTTCATGAGAGGGGCCCGGAGCGCGCAGGCGGCGCGCTCCGGGCCCCTCTCAGGCGTGCTCTCTCACCGGCGTGGTCTTCCGACCCCTCTGTGCACAGCGGGAAGTGCCGGGACGGTTACGTGGCGTGTTCGACGACCAGGACCACGGCCAGCAGCGCCACCAGGAGGGCGATCAGGGCTGCCGGGGTCAGGGCGGACCAGGGGTTTTCCTGTTGGAGGCGGGCGCGGTTGGCGCGGCAGACCGCGCAGTGGCCCTCGCTCACGGGGCCGGCGCAGTTGGCGCACACCAGTCGGTCGGATGTCATGCCATCTCCTCCTCCGCCCGGTGAACGCGCCAGTAGGCCGTTCCGTTCCTCCACTGTGCCAGCTTCGGGCACAATCGGCGCGCCTCGCATGATTTCACAGGGTGACGTGCATGGCCCGATGCCTGGTTTGTCCCCCTGTGCCCTGTGCGCAAACACACGAACCCAGGACGCCGACTGCGCGGCCCTACGCCGTTCGCGTATGGTCGCCCACACCAGGAGAGCCGCCCCTGCGGTTGTCCGCCCCCAATATCCGGCTACCTCACTGGTGCGAACGTGATCCGATTCGACAGCGTCACCAAGACCTACCCCAAGCAGAACCGTCCTGCACTCCGGGATGTCTCGCTGGAGATCGAGAAGGGCGAGTTCGTCTTCCTCGTCGGTTCGTCGGGGTCCGGAAAGTCGACCTTCCTCCGGTTGATCCTGCGCGAGGAGCGCACCGACACCGGCATGGTGCACGTCCTGGGCAAGGACCTGGCGAGGCTCTCCAACTGGAAGGTGCCGCAGATGCGGCGCCAGTTGGGTACGGTCTTCCAGGACTTCCGGCTGCTTCCGAACAAGACCGTCGCGGAGAACGTGGCGTTCGCACTGGAAGTGATCGGGAAGCCGCGCGGGACGATCCGCAAGACGGTTCCCGAAGTGCTGGACCTGGTCGGCCTGGCCGGCAAGGAGGACCGCATGCCGGGTGAGCTGTCGGGTGGTGAGCAGCAGCGTGTGGCCATCGCCCGCGCGTTCGTCAACCGGCCGATGCTGCTGATCGCGGACGAACCGACGGGAAACCTCGACCCGCAGACCTCGGTCGGCATCATGCGGCTCCTGGACCGCATCAACCGCACCGGAACCACCGTGGTGATGGCCACCCACGACCAGAACATCGTCGACCAGATGCGCAAGCGCGTCATCGAGCTCGAGAAGGGGCGACTGGTGCGCGACCAGTCGCGCGGTGTCTACGGCTACCAGCACTGAACCGAACCGGGTTCTGCTCCGTAGTCATAGCCACCAACCCCTGAAAGGACATCATGCGCGCCCAGTTCGTCCTGTCGGAGATCGGCGTCGGTCTCCGGCGCAATCTCACCATGACCTTCGCGGTGATCATCTCCGTCGCCCTCTCGCTCGCCCTCGCCGGCGGATCCTGGCTCGCCAGCCAGCAGGTCGACGCCATGAAGGGGTACTGGTACGACAAGGTCCAGGTGTCGATCTTCCTCTGCAACAAGGCGGATGCGAAGAGCACCCCCTCGTGCTCCAAGGGCGCGGTCACGGACGAGCAGAAGAAGGCGATCAAGGCCGACCTGGAGAAGCTCCCGGTCGTCGAGACCGTCTTCTACGAGTCCTCGCAGGAGGCGTACAAGCACTACCAGGAGCAGTTCAAGGACTCGCCGGTCGCCGGGTCCCTCTCTCCTGACCAGTTGCAGGAGTCGTACCGCGTCAAGCTCAAGGACCCGACGAAGGTGCAGGTCGTCTCCAGCGCCTTCGCCGGCCGTCCGGGCGTCCAGGAGGTGCAGGACCAGCGCAAGCTGCTGAAGAACCTCTTCGACCTGCTCGGCGGTATGACGGCGGTGGCCTTCGGGACCATGCTCTTCATGGTGATCGTGGCGATGCTGCTGATCATCAACACCGTGCGCGTCTCGGCGTTCAGCCGCCGGCGCGAGACCGGGATCATGCGCTTGGTGGGCGCGTCCGGCTTCTACATCCAGATGCCGTTCATCGCCGAGGCGGCCTTCGCGGGCCTGGTCGGCGGCGGTGTGGCCTGCGGCATGCTCATGACCGGCCGGTACTTCCTGATCGACCACGGGCTGAAGCTGCAGGACAAGATCCCGCTGGTGAACTTCCTCGGCTGGGGCGATGTCATCAAGGTGCTGCCGCTGGTCCTCGTGGTCAGCATGCTGATGCCCGCCCTCGCCGCCCTCGTCACGCTGCGTAAATACCTCAAGGTCTGAGTGCCGCTTCGGGTGGTCTGCGGTCAACTCTCCGTATGGCGCCCGTTTCTGGCCTAGACTTCCCGCCATGTCCGGCCGGTTGATGTTCGGGACGCCCCGCGGCTCACGCCGCGGGGTCGCCCTGACGATGGTTCTCGGCGCCGTGCTGGCCACCGGCGCGGCAGTCGGCACCCTGGCGGTTCCGGCCCGGTCCGCGTCGGCCGCGCAGAGCAGGATTCCGGCGCGCAACGTCGTCGACTCCGACGCGATCGCCAAGGCGATCGACGAGGGCAAGGTCGGCCCGGAGGCCGCCGAAGAGCTGGTCAGCCGCAGCGGCGACCGCTGGTCCTCGTTCTACACCGCCCAGGAGTACGCGGGCCTGCAACAGGCCCTGGACGGCCGGTACGTGGGCGTCGGGCTCTGGGTGCGGCGCACCGGCGGTGGCTGGATCCAGGTGGCCCGGGTGCAGGCCGGCAGCCCCGCGGCGCTCGCGCGGGTGCAGGTCGGCGACCGGCTCCAGTCGATCGACGGGGTGCGGGCGGACGGCAAGCCGGTCACCGAGGTCGTGGCGGAGCTGCGCGGCGACAACGCCGCGGGGTCCGTCGTCCGGCTCGGCCTGGACCACGCCGGCGGTAACCGCGACATCACGCTGCGTCGCGCGGTGCTGGCCACCGAGGCCGTCACCGTCGGGAAGCTGGAGGGGGACGTCACCTCCATCAAGATCGAGGCGTTCACCAAGGGCGTCGGCGGCCAGGTGCGGTCCGCGGTACGTGCCGCGGTGCGCGCCGGGAGCCGGGGCGTGCTGCTCGATCTGCGTGGCAATTCCGGCGGTCTGGTCACCGAGGCCGTCACGGTCTCCTCGGTCTTCCTCGACGGCGGCCTGGTCGCCACCTATGACGTGCACGGCCGGCAGCGCGCCCTCTACGCCAGCGACGGCGGCGACACCGAGACCCCGCTGGTGGCCGTGGTCGACGGCGGCACCATGAGCGCCGCGGAGCTGCTCGCGGGCGCGCTGCAGGACCGCGGCCGGGCGGTCGTGGTGGGCTCGCGGACCTTCGGCAAGGGCGCGGTGCAGATGCCCAGCGAACTGCCGGACGGCTCGGTCGCCGAGCTGACCGTCGGCCACTACAGCCTGCCCGACGGGCGGAACGTGGACGGCAGGGGCATAGAGCCCGACCTCACGGTGAGCGGCGGATCGGCCCCCTCGGGAGCCTCCGACAAGGCGGTCGCGGAGGCCAGACAAGTATTGAGTGGCCTCAGACCCCCCTCCTAGTGCGAGAATGGCCGCGCTATGGCGAAAGAGACTGGTCACAAGCTGATCGCGCAGAACAAGAAGGCGCGCCACGATTACCTCATCCTGGACACCTTCGAGGCGGGCCTGGTGCTGACCGGCACCGAGGTCAAGTCGCTGCGCATGGGCCGTGCCTCGCTGGTGGACGGCTTCGCGCAGCTGGACGGCGGTGAGGCGTGGCTGCACAACGTCCACATCCCCGAGTACACCCAGGGGACGTGGACGAACCACGCGGCGCGCAGGAAGCGCAAACTCCTGCTGCACAAGACCGAGATCGCGAAGCTGATCCACAAGACGCAGGAGTCGGGCCACACGATCATCCCGCTCCAGCTGTACTTCAAGGACGGCCGGGCGAAGGTCGAGATCGCGCTGGCCAAGGGCAAGAAGGAGTACGACAAGCGGCAGACCCTGCGTGAGAAGCAGGACACCCGGGAGTCGAACCGCGCGATCTCCGCGGTCCGCAGGCGCCAGCGCGCCTGACACCCGCGCGCGAGGTGCCGCGCCCGGCCCGGGCGCGCGGGAATGCAGTGGCCCGTCAAGGCGTTGGTCACGTACGATGGGTGCAGCGCCACCGGATCTGTCGGGTTCGCCCGGCTGCGCCGGTGACACTTTGAAAAATCAACATGGGGATGATCGGTTTCGACTGGGGATGTCGAAGCAGGGGAAGCGAGCCGAGGAAGCGGCAATGATCTCGTTAACCATATGTCGCAAAACATAATCGCCAACACCAAGCGCGATGCCTCCGCTTTCTCCCTCGCTGCCTAATAAGTAGCTAGAGAGAAAGCTCTACGGAGTGTCAGCCCAGGAGCTGTTCCCGGCCTGGATCCTGGCATAATCAAGGGAACTAAACTTCATGACCCGGTCACGGGGGCTTGAAGGAAACCAAACAGTGACTGAGCCCGTTGGCAACTTGTCCGCGTGATTGCCAGGGCTGAGAAAAGCACAGCGGACTGCGCTCGGAGAAGCCCTGATTCCGCACCACAGGACGCGGGTTCGATTCCCGCCATCTCCACCAACCCCATGTATGACGAAGGCCTCGCCGCTCACGCGGTGGGGCCTTTTTCATGTGCGCTTTCCGGGAGTCTCCCTCCCGTGCGCTTCCCGTGCACCCGAAGGGCCAGGGCGGCGGCCAGTGCGCCCGCGGCGGCCGGGAGCCAGAAGCCGGTGCCCGGGGGAAAGCGTTCGGCGGCGGTGCCGGCCAGGGCGGCGCCGGTGGAGATGCCGGCCAGGATGCCGGTGACGGCGAGGGTCATGCCCTCGTTGAGGCGGGCCGGCGGGGCGAGGCTCTGCACCAGGGTCATGCCGTTGACCATGGTGGGGGCGGTGGCGCAGCCGGCGAGGAAGAGACAGCAGGCGAGCGCCGGCAGCCCGCCGGCGAGCAGCGGCAGGGTCATCAGGGCGGCCATCGCCGCCACCGAGGCCGCGAAGCGGGCCGTGGCGGGTCCGGTGGGCTTGGACAGGCCGTAGAACAGGCCCGCGGTGCCGGAGCCTGCGGCCTGCAGGGCGAGGACGGCGCCGGCCGCCGACGCGTGTCCGCGGGCGTCGGCGAAGGCGATCGTGGTGACCTCCAGCGAGCCGAAGATCACCCCGGTGCAGAAGAACACCGCCAGCAGGGCCGGCAGGCCGGGTACCCGCAGCAGGGAGCCGCTACGGGCCGCGGAGCGTCCGGGGGCGGGCGGCTCGGTGCCGCGCTGGGCGGCGAAGAGCAGTACCCCGCTGAGCAGCAGGACGTTCGCGACCAGCATGCCCGCCTCGGGGAAGAGCGCCGTGCACAGGAACGCGGCCAGTACCGGGCCGAGCATGAAGCACAGCTCGTCGGCGACCTGCTCGAAGGAGTTGGCCACATGGCGGGCTGCGGGGTCGTCCCGGTAGAGGTGCGCCCAGCGGGCGCGGGCCATGCCGCCGGTGTTCGGGGACGTGGACCTGGCGGTGTACGCGGCGAAGAGCGTCCAGGACGGGGCGTCGTAGCGCACACAGAGCAGCAGGACGAGGCAGGCCGCCACGGACCACACGGTGGCGGGCACGGCGATCCTGGCCTGCCCGTACCGGTCGGTGAGCCGGGCTACGACCGAGGCGAGGACGGCGGTCGCGGCCATGCCGGCGGCGGCCACGGCGCCCGCGAGGGCGTAGGAGCCGCGGGTCGTGGCGATCATGATGATCAGGCTGACGCCGAACATCCCCATCGGGGCGCGGGACAGCAGGCTGCCCACCGTGAAGGCGGTGGCGCCCGGAGCGGCGAAGATCCGCCGGTAGGCGCCGAAGCGGCCGGACGGCCGCGGCGTACGGGCCTGCCGGGGCGGGAGGGGGCGGCGGGGCGGCCGGACGGCGTCGGGGTGGTTGACGGTGCGGTCGGCGGCGATGAGGGTGCCGCCGGGGGCCATGAGCAGCAGCGGTGCGGGACGGTGCATGCGATCAGCTTCGTGGCGGGCTCCCGTCGCGGTCCAACACCTGATCGGCGGCCATTGACGCATTTGTGTTGTCAATGGCTTCGGGCGAGGGGCCGGTGTTCAATGGCCGCGTGCCTCATGACCTGGAACCCCGCCTGCTGCGCGCATTCACCGCCGTCGCCGAGGAACTGCATTTCTCCCGTGCCGCGGCGGCGCTCTATGTGGCGCAACAGGCCCTCAGCCGTGACATCCGGCGGTTGGAGCGGGAGTTGGGCGCCGAATTGTTCGTCCGCACCACCCGGCGCGTCGAACTCACCGCCGACGGGGAAAGGCTTCTTCCTTACGCGCGGCGCGTGCTCGCGGCACAGGACGAGCTCGCCGCGGCCTTCGCGGCGGCCGACCGGCCGCTGCTCGTCGACGTCAGCGCGCCCGTCAGCACCGGGCGCCGGGTACTGGACGAGGCGCGCGCGACGGCTCCCGGCAGCGAGCTGATCGCCCGCTTCCACAGCGGTCTCACCGGCGCCGCCGCCGATATCCTCGCCGGCCGGCTGGACGTCTCCTTCGGCCGTGTCGCGGGGCTGGCCCCGGCCGCCCTGTCCCGGCTCGACCACCGGCCGGTGCGCTACGAGCCGATGGCCGTCGTCCTGTCGCAGGAGCACCCGCTCGCGCGCCTGGAGCGGATCCCGCTGGACGCGCTCGCGGGGGAGACGCTGTACGCGGGGGCCGGGAATCCGACCACCGCCGAGTGGACCGATCTCGCCGAGCGGCTCTTCGCGGGCCGGGGGATCGCGGTGGCCGCGCCCTTCCCGCAGATCGAGGGCGAGGCGGAGTTCATCCGGCTGGTGGCGAAACACCGCTGGCCGGTACTGGCCACCACCGAGTTCGTCGACATGCCCGGCGCGGTGCTCCGGCCGCTGGTGGACCCCGTTCCGCTCGCCCTGGTCTCGATGGTCTGGCGCCGCGGGCTGCGCCACCCCGGGCTGACCGCCCTGCACGAGGCGGTGACCGCCCTGGCGGCGGCCGGACGCTGGCTGCACCGGCCCGCCGGCAGCTGGCTCCCGGATCCCGACGCGCACCTCGCGGCGCTCCCGGATCCCGACGCGCGTCCCGCGGTGCTCCCCGATCCCGACGCGCGTCTCACAGCGCCCCCCGGCGCCGGGTGAGTGCATGGTTCCCCCCGCGTCACCTCGGGCCATCGGGCGGTAACCGGCCGTTCCTACTGTCGTGGACGACACCCGACACCGGCAGGGCCTGGAGGCGTAATGCATGCCACCGCTACGGAAACGCGCAAGGGGAGCCGCTGGATCGAGCAGTGGGATCCGGAGGACACCGAGTTCTGGGAGAACGGCGGACGCAGGACCGCCAACCGCAATCTGCTCTTCTCCGTCCTGTCCGAGCACATCGGCTTCTCCGTCTGGACCCTGTGGTCGGTCCTGGTGCTCTTCATGGGCCCCCAGTACGGCATCGACCCGGCCGGGAAGTTCTTCCTGGTGGGCACGGCGACCGCGGTCGGCGCCCTCGTCCGGGTCCCGTACACGTTCGCCGTGGCGCGCTTCGGCGGCCGCAACTGGACGGTCTTCAGCGCGCTGATGCTGCTGCTCCCCACCATCGCGGCCGCGGTCGTGATGAAGCCCGGCACCTCGTACACCACCTTCATGCTGGTGGCGGCGCTCACCGGGGTGGGCGGCGGCAACTTCGCCTCCTCCATGACCAACATCAACTCCTTCTTCCCGCTCCGGAAGAAGGGCTGGGCGCTCGGCCTCAACGCGGGCGGCGGCAACATCGGCGTGCCGGTGATCCAGCTCGTCGGGCTCCTGGTGATCGGTACGGCGGGCGCCGCGCACCCGCGGATCCTGCTCGGGGTGTACATCCCGCTCATCGTGATCGCGGCGACGCTGGCCGCGCTGCGGATGGACAACCTGGCGCCGGTCAGGAACGACACCGGTGCGGCCCGGGAGGCGGTGCGGGACGCCCACACCTGGATCATGTCCTTCCTCTACATCGGCACCTTCGGCTCGTTCATCGGCTACAGCTTCGCCTTCGGCCTCGTGCTGCAGAACCAGTTCGCCCGCACCCCGCTGCAGGCCGCCTCGATCACCTTCATCGGGCCGCTGCTCGGCTCGCTGATCCGTCCGGTCGGCGGGCGCCTCGCGGACCGGTTCGGGGGAGCGCGCATCACGCTCTGGAACTTCCTCGGGATGGCCGCCGCGACGCTCGTCGTCGTGCTCGCCTCCGTGCAGAAGTCGCTGCCGGTCTTCACCACGGGATTCATCGCCCTGTTCGTGCTCACCGGGCTCGGCAACGGCTCGACGTACAAGATGATCCCCGGCATCTACCACGCCAAGGCGCTCGCCAAGGGCCTCAGCGGTGAGGCGGCCGCGGCGTACGGGCGCCGGCTCTCCGGGGCCTCCATGGGACTGATCGGCGCGGTCGGCGCGCTCGGCGGCCTCGGCATCAACCTGGCGTTCCGCGAGTCCTTCCTCACCGCGCACACCGGAACCCCGGCCTTCGTCTCCTTCCTGGCCTTCTACGCGGTGTGTTTCGCGCTCACCTGGGCCGTATACCTCCGCCGTCCCGCCGCTCCGCCGGCGCTCTCCCCGGCGGCGGAACCGGCGCCGCAGCTGAGCTACGCGGAGGTGTGAGCGGGCCCGGCCGCGCCAGGGTCCGGGATACGGGCGTAACACCCGGGAAATCCTGGCGATCCCCGCCCGTCACCCCGTGTTGGCACGATGCGTCCGACCGGCGGATCGGCCGGACGTGACCATCCACCGGCGGCGGGGGCCACCAGGTACGTGTACCTCCAGCGGAGCGGGGCAAGCCATGCAGGTGCGGAAGACAGAACAGGGTGCGGACGGTGCCCGGGCGCCGTCGGCCGAGCCCACCGACACCACGGCACCCGTCACGGCGCCCGGGAAACTCGCCGCGGCTGCCTCCGTGCTGCCGCTGGCAGGCTTCACGGTCGGGGTGACGGCGGCCCGCCGGGCCGATGAGCTGGCCGCGCTGCTGGAGCGGCGCGGGGCGGTGGTGCTGCGGGCGCCCGCGCTGCGGATCGTGCCGCTGCTGGACGACGCGGAACTGCTCTCGGCGACCAAGGAACTGCTCGACAACGGACCGGACATCGTGGTGGCCACCACCGCGATCGGGTTCCGCGGCTGGATCGGCGCCGCCGACGGCTGGGGCCTCGGCGAGGCCCTGCTGGCCCGGCTGAGCGGGGTGGAGGTGCTGGCCCGCGGGCCCAAGGTGAAGGGCGCGATCCGGGCGGCCGGGCTGACGGAGACCTGGTCGCCCGCCTCCGAGTCGATGGCCGAGGTGCTCGACCGGCTGCTGGAGCAGGGGGTGGTGGGCCGGCGGATCGCCGTCCAGCTGCACGGTGAGCCGCTGCCCGGCTTCATCGAGTCGCTGCGGGCGGCGGGTGCCGAGGTCGTCGGCGTACCGGTGTACCGGTGGATGCCGCCGGAGGACATCGGGCCGGTCGACCGGCTCATCGACGCGGCGATCGCCCGGTCGCTCGACGCGGTGAGCTTCACGAGCGCCCCGGCGGCCGCCTCGCTGCTGGAACGCGCCGACCGGCTCGGCCGGCTCGACAAGCTGCTCGACGCGCTGCGGCACGACGTCCTGCCGGCCTGTGTGGGACCGGTCACCGCCCTCCCCCTGGAGGCCCACGACATCCCGACGTTCCAGCCGGACCGCTTCCGGCTCGGCCCGCTCGTCCAGCTGATCGCCGCCGAACTGCCGGGACGGGTACGGGCGTTGCCCGTCGCGGGCCGCCGCGTCGAGATCCGCGGCCAGGCGGCCGTCGTCGACGGCGAACTGCGGACCGTACCGCCGGCCGGTATGGCGCTGCTGCGCGCGCTGGCGCGGCGGCCGGGGTGGGTCGTCCCGCGCGCGGATCTGCTGAAGGCCCTGCCGGGCGCGGGCAGCGACGAGCACGCCGTCGAGACCGCGATGGCCCGGCTGCGGACGGCGCTGGGGGCGCCCAAACTCATCCAGACCGTCGTGAAGCGGGGCTACCGGCTGGCACTGGACCCGCTGACGGACGAGAAGTACGCGGGGGAGGAGTAGACCCCGTCCACCGCCCCGCCCACCGGCCCGTCCATCCACCTGCCCACCGGCCCGTCCCTTGACCTAGCCCCGGTGGCCCCGGCGGGGCACTCTGGGGGCAGCGGGTGACGGGCGGCGGCTGGAAGGGTGACAGGCACATGACGGTTACGGCCTCCTCCGAGCTTCGATTCGACACCGGGCGGGTGAGCCTCGACCTCCTCGCGACCGTCACCGGACGGCTCTCCGACGAGCCCGTCGACCGTCTCGACTCGCCGCGCCGCCTCACCGAATGGCTGTACGGCACCGGGCTCGTCCCGAGCGGTACGGCGGTGGCCGTCGACGCGGCATGGCTCGGCCGCTTCCTGGTGCTGCGGGACGTGCTGCGGCGCGTCGTGGCGACCCAGCTGGCGACCCCGCCGGCCGACGCGCCGTCTCCGGACGTTCCCGCCGAGCCGCTGCCGACGACGCCCACGGCCGCCGACGTCTCCC
>NZ_JAPVLS010000101.1:0-30847 GCF_027158125.1 Streptomyces sp. H39-C1 | reverse complement strand
CGAACCCGGAAGCTAAGCCTTTCAGCGCCGATGGTACTGCAGGGGGGACCCTGTGGGAGAGTAGGACGCCGCCGAACAATTTTTGAGAAGAAGCCCCCAGGCTATTGCCTGGGGGCTTCTTTGCGTTCTCGGTGCCGATCCAACGGTGTTGCCGGCAGCAGTATCGAGCCGGGCCCCGGATTCGATCCGGCCGCCTCTGATGACGATCCCCTGTCTCACGCGATCAACACACCACGACGCCTTCTCGAACCGATCGTAGTGTCCCGTACACCCTCAGCCGGCGATGGTGAACCCGTACTCCCCGGCGAACCTCAGCGGTCCCAGCACTAGAGGCGGCCGGCGGCCTTCAGGGCCAGGTACGCGTCCGCCAGAGCGGGGGCGATGTCCGTGGGTGGGGCGTCGACGACGGTGATGCCGTGGCGGGAGAGGCGCTGGCCGGTGCGGCGGCGTTCGGCTCGCGCTTGTTCGGCTGCTGCTGCCGCGTAGACGGCGTCCAGTGTGCCGCGGCCCCGGGCCATTTCCTCGATGCGGGGGTCGGCCACGGACGCGATGAGGACTTCGTGCCGGTGGGTGAGCTGGGGGAGGACGGGAAGCAGGCCCTCCTCCATGGGGGCCGCGTCGAGGCCCGTGAGCAGGACGACGAGGGATCGGCGCGGGGCGCGCTGCAGGATCGCGGCGACCAGGCCCCTGGCGTCGGACTCGACCAGTTCGGGTTCGATCGGCGCCATCGCGTTGACGAGCGCCGGAAGCATGTCGGTGGTGCTGCGGCCCTGGACGGAGGCGCGGATGCGGCGGTCGTAGGCGAGGAGGTCCACGCGGTCGCCGGCCCGGCCGGCGAGGACGGCGAGCAGCAGCGCGGCATCCATGGCGGCGTCGAGCCGGGGAGCGTCGCCGACCCGGCCCGCCGAGGTGCGGCTGGTGTCGAGCACGATGAGGATGTGCCGGTCGCGTTCCGGCCGCCAGGTGCGTACGGCGACGGTCGTGCGGCGGGCACTCGCGCGCCAGTCGATCGAGCGGGTGTCGTCGCCGGGGATGTACTCGCGCAGCGAGTCGAACTCGGTGCCCTGACCGCGGGTCAGAAGTGAGGTGCGGCCGTCGAGTTCGCGGAGCCGTGCCAGCCGGGAGGGCAGGTGCTTGCGGCTGGTGAAGGGCGGCAGTACGCGGACGGTCCACGGGATGCTGTGCGAGCCCTGGCGGGCGGCGAGGCCGAGCGGACCGTGCGAGCGCACGATGACACGTTCGGCTTGGCGGTCGCCGCGGCGGGTCGGGTGCAGCACGGTCGTGACGCGGCGGCGCTCGCCCGGTGGGACCACCAACCGGTGCCGGGACGCGGCCACTTCGGTGCCCGGGTGCCAGCTGCTGGGCGGCCAGGAGTCGCGCAGCAGGGCGCGCAGCGGCCGGCGGCCGGGGTTGGTGACGGTCAGCGTGACGTTCGCGGTTTCACCGAGTCGAACGGATGTATCACCGATTCGAGTGAAATGGAGCTTTCGTACTGGCGCGGCGAGCGCGAGGTCGCACAGAATTCCGAGCAGAAGAACGCCTTCGACAGCGAGGATGCCGCTCCAGCCGGGGAGCAGCACACCGACGGCGAGGGCGCCGAGTGCGGCGAGAAGGGCGGTGCGTCCGGTGAGTGCCATGGGCTGTTCCTGCCGGCCTAGCGGGGCACGGGGACGTGGGCGAGGATCGCGGTGATGACCGAGTCGGCCGTCACGCCCTCCATCTCGGCCTCGGGCCGGAGTTGCACCCGGTGGCGGAGGGTGGGCAGGGCGAGGGCCTTGACGTCGTCGGGAGTGACGTAGTCCCGGCCGGTGAGCCAGGCCCAGGCGCGCGAGGTCGCCAGCAGGGCGGTCGCACCACGCGGTGACACTCCGAGGGTGAAGGAGGGGGATTCTCGGGTGGCCCGGCAGAGGTCGACGATGTAGCCGGTGATCTCGGGGGAGACGGACGTCTTGGCGACGGCGGCGCGGGCGGCTTCGAGGTCGTCGGGGCCCGCGACGGGACGCAGTCCGGCGCCCGCGAGGTCCCGGGGGTTGAAGCCTTCCGCGTGCCGTGTGAGGACGTCTATCTCGGTGGCGCGCGAAGGCAGCGGAAGGATCAGCTTCAGCAGGAATCGGTCGAGTTGGGCTTCGGGGAGGGGATAGGTGCCCTCGTACTCGACCGGGTTCTGGGTGGCTGCGACCAGGAACGGGTCGGGGAGGAGGCGCGGAGTGCCGTCGACCGATACCTGGCGTTCCTCCATCGCTTCGAGGAGGGAGGCCTGGGTCTTGGGCGGGGTGCGGTTGATTTCGTCGGCGATCAGGAGGTTGGTGAAGACCGGGCCGGGCTGGAAGGAGAACTCGGCGGTGCGGGCGTCGTAGACGAGGGAACCGGTGACGTCGCCGGGCATGAGGTCGGGCGTGAACTGGACGCGCTTGGTCTCCAGTTGGAGCGAGGCTGCCAGGGCGCGGACCAGGAGGGTCTTGGCGACTCCGGGGACGCCTTCCAGGAGGACATGGCCGCGGCACAGCAGTGCGACCACCAGGCCGGTCACTGCTGCGTCCTGGCCGACGACGGCCTTGGCGATTTCGGTGCGCAGGGCCTCGAGTGAGGTGCGGGCACTGTCGGCTGTCGGGGCGCTCACGGAGTTGCGTACCTCTCTGTGGAAGTGATCCGGCGCTCGAGGTCGTCGAGGTCGTCGGCCAGACGCAGCAGGGCCGCGTCGTCGGATGGGGGCGGGCCGTAGAGCAGCGCGCCCGGGTCGGGATCCGGGCCGCCGGTGCCGGGGCTGCCGAGGAGGGCGGCGACGGCTGCGACAAGGGCCTCCGGGGCGGGGGCCGGGGAGATGCCGACGATCGGTGCGAGCCGGTCGCGGGTCGCCTGGCGCAGTGCTTCGGCGGCCCTGGCCCGGGCGTTGGCCCGGCGGTAGAGGCGGGCGCGGCCTTCGGTGGTTTCGGAGGCGTGCACGGCCACGGGGAGTCGTTCGGCGATGACGGGGCCGAGCCGCCGGGCTCTCCAGAGGGCGGTGATGACGGCGGCGATCAGCAGCTGGAGGAGACCCCAGCTCCAGCCGTCGGGGATGAGGTCGAAGAAGCTTTTGCGCTCGCCGTCGAGTGCGGAGGTGTCGCTGAGGGAGGGGAGGTACCAGACCAGTTTCGGGTGGGCGCCGAGGAGTTGGAGGGCGAGGGAGGCGTTGCCCTGCTCGTCGAGGCGGTTGTTGGTGAGGAGGCCGGCGGAGCCGAGGACGACGGTGTCGCCGGTTCCGGCGGCAGGCAGCCGGATCAGGGTCGGGTTGCCGCCGCTGAGGTAGCAGCTGTCGGCGCCGGGGACGGAGGTCGCGTACTCGACGCCGCCGAGCTCGACGTCGCCCGCGCGGATGGCGCTGAGCAGCGAGCACTGCGGGGCGAGGGTCCGGGTGGCGGTGGGCGCGAGGGCCTGGACGCCGGGGGCGAGCGCTTCGGCCGCGGAGGGGCCGGGGGAGACGAGAACGGTACGGCCGCCGGACTGTTCGGCGGCGCTGTGGAGGAGGGACTGCTGATGTGGGGTGAGCAGGTCGGGGACGGCCACGAGCAGGGTGGTGTCCGTACCGAGCGCGGCGGTGGCTTCGTTGGTGGTGGTCACGACGGTGGTGGTGACGCCCTGGGCCGCGAGGAGTTGGGCGACGGCGCGGCTGCCCGCGGGGTCGGCGGAGCGGGGGTCCAGTGCTCCATGGCTTTCGCCGGAGCGCAGCGCGGCATAGCCGATGCCGAAGATGAGGACGGCGAGCGCGGCTGCCAGGAGGGCGCGCGAGCGGGTCCACAGCTGGCGGGCGGTGGGGGAGACCGACGTGTCGCCCGTGTTGTCGGCGGGATCGGCGGCAGAGGTGGCCGGCGGGGCGGGTGCCGCGGAGAGGGGAGTGGTCATGGGCGGGCGTCCCCGGCGCCGGCGAACTGGGGTTTGGCGCGTTGCAGCCGGCTGTCGAGGTCGCGCAGGACCGTGTACGTCTGCTCGGTGCCGGTGCGGCCGCCGTAGGTGAGGTCGTCGAAGAGCCGGGCGGCGTCGCCCAGTTCGGTGGCGTGGCCGGGCAGCGCGCGGCCGGCGTCCGCGGCGGCTTCGTCGGCGGTACGGCCGGGACGCGGGTCCAGGACGGTCCGTTCCTCCAGGGCGCGGACGAGGGCGCGCATCCGTTCCTGGGACGCCTCGGTCCATCTGCGGGCGGCGGCGTGCTGCTCGGCGGCCGTGCGGTGTTCCGCGGCGGTGCGGGTGCGGTCGCCGAACAGGCCGGGCCCGCCGGTGGAGACCTGGCGCACCTTGCCGAGCCGCCAGCGCAGGGCGACCAGCAGCAGGACGACGGTGAGGACGATGGCCAGCAGCCCCACCCCGCCGCCAGGGGTGGCGCCGGAGGCCACGGTCAGGAGGTCACCGACCTTCTCCCAGAGCCAGTCCAGGGCGCGCTGGAACAGGCTCGGGTCGTGCTGGTGGTAGATCCCCTTGGACAGCTCGTGCTCGGCCGCTTCGCGGGCGGCGTCGCGCGGGGTGGTGACCGGTGCGTCCCCCGACACCTGGGGTCAGCTCTCGGGAGTGGTGCGGTCCGGGGTCCGGGTGTCGCCGTAGCCCGGGAGGCCTGCGGCGCGGGCCAGTTCGATGTCGAGGGCCTCGCGGCGGATGCGCTGGTCCATGTAGAGCAGGGCGGTGACGCCCGCGCTGATGGGGAGGGTGATGGCAGTGCCGATGACGCCGCCGATGGCGGTGACGATGAGGAAGGTCCAGCCGAGGTTCGCGTTCTCGGACATGAAGGAGGTCATGCCGTCTCCGCTGACGGCCCCGGCGATGAGGGTGAACGGAGTCTGGATGATCATGGAGACGATGGTGACCAGGACCCAGGCGAGCAGCTGGACGCCGAGGATCCGCCACCAGGCGCCGCGGACCAGTTTCATGGAGCGCTTCATGGACGTGATGACGCCCTGCTTCTCCAGCATGAGGGTGGGAGAGGCGAGGCTCCAGCGGACTGACAGCCAGATCGCGACGACGGAGGCGGCGAGGCCGCCGATCACGGCGAGGGCGATACCGCCGCCGGTGCCGCCCAGGGCGATGATCACGATGCCCGGCACGGTGCCCGCCGCGATGATCAGCAGGGCGATCAGGGGGAGCAGCAGGGTCAGTCCGAGCAGGCGCAGCAGCTGGGGACGGGAGTCCCGCCAGGCCTCGCCGGTGGTGACCGGTCGTCCCAGTACCGCGCGGCTGATGACCATGGTGAGCATCGCGGTTGCGAAGATCATGGCGAGCAGGCTGATCAGGGCCGCGATGCCGGAACCGGCGAGGGCGCCGCCGGCCGAGCGCAGGATCTCGCCGGACGTCGCGTTCGGGTCCTTCTGGACCTGGTTGAAGTCCGAGTTCTCGTTCAGGAACAGGCCCTGGAGGACGACGAGTACGGCCTGGGTGACCAGGGCGACGGCCAGGGAGATGCCCAGCACGACCCGCCAGTGGGCGCGCATGGTGGAGACCGCGCCGTCGAGGATCTCACCGACGCCCAGCGGGCGGAGCGGGATCACCCCGGGCTTGGCCGCCGGGGGCCGGCCCCACGGTGCCGACTGCCAGCCGCCCGGGGCACCGCCCCAGCCGGGGCCGGGCTGCGGGGGCGGCGGAGGCGGGCTGCCCCAGCCGCCGCCGGCCGGCGCGGACCACTGGTCCGGCGGGGGCTGCTGCTTGGACCAGTTCGGAGCCGCGTCCTGCGGAGCGGGGGGTGGGGGCGGCGCCTGGGGACTGTCGCCGCGCTCCGGCTCGTCGGAGTCGGAGGATCCGGGCGATGCCCAGCCCGGAGTGTCGTTCATTGCTGCTGCCCCTTCGCCTGCGTTCAGTGTGCTGGCCATCGTGCCATGGGCTGCCGCCGGTGGGGCCCGGCAGGGCAGACTGGGCGGATGGGTGATCAGTTCTCGATACCGGCGGCCGATGTGATTCCCGCGCTCCGTTGGGAGGAGCCGCCGGAAGGACCGGTGCTGGTGCTCCTCGACCAGACCCGGCTGCCGGCCGAGGAGGTGGAGCTGGTCTGCACCGATGTGCAGGCGCTGGTGCGGGCGATCCGCGATCTCGCGGTGCGGGGTGCGCCGCTGCTGGGGATCGCCGGGGCCTACGGAGTGGCCCTCGCCGCGGCGCGTGGCTATGACGTGGACGAGGCGGCGGACCTGCTCGCGGGTGCCCGGCCGACCGCCGTCAATCTGGCGTACGGGGTGCGCCGGGCGGTGGACGTGTACCGGGCGGCGCTGCCCGGCGGCCTGGACGCGGCAGCGGCGGCGGTGCTCGCCGAGGCCCGTGCGGTGCACGCCGAGGACGCGGCGGCCAGTGCGTCCATGGCCCGCCGCGGTGCCGAACTGCTGGCGGAGCTGGCGCCGGGCGGTGGCTATCGGATCCTGACGCACTGCAACACCGGGGCGCTGGTCTCCGGCGGCGAGGGCACGGCGCTCGCCGTCGTGCTGGCGGTGCACCGGTCCGGTGAGCTGCGCCGGCTGTGGGTCGACGAGACCCGTCCGCTGCTCCAGGGCGCCCGGCTGACGGCGTACGAGGCGGCCCGCACCGGCATGCCGTACACCGTGCTCACCGACAACGCGGCCGGTTCGCTCTTCACCGCGGGCGAGGTCGACGCGGTGCTGATCGGCGCGGACCGCATCGCCGCCGACGGTTCGACGGCGAACAAGATCGGCAGCTATCCGCTGGCGGTGCTCGCCCGCTACCACAACGTCCCGTTCATCGTGGTGGCACCGTGCACGACCGTGGACCTGGCGACTCCGGACGGGGCCGCGATCGAGGTGGAGCAGCGTCCGGGCCATGAGGTGACGGATCTGGGGTCTCCGCTCGGTGCCCAGGCGTACAACCCCGCGTTCGATGTCACGCCGCCGGAGCTGATCACGGCCATCGTCACGGAGCGCGGTGTGGTTTCACCCGTCACGGCGGACGCACTCAGGGTGATGTGCGGTCCCGGGGCGGAGTGACGGCCGGATCCGTGGGCCGCTTGCGCTGCGTAACCTGTCCCTGGGCTCTGGCGCACGGTTGCACGGTCAGTGGCGAGATCCTGCACTGGCGTCTGTGCGCAGTACCGGAGTGACCTATACGCCATTTTTCAACGGGGCGCGATACCGCAGGCCGACCGCTGACCTGCGCAGACACGCCCGCGGACGAGGTGACTATTAACACGCTGGTCGATCAAACGGTTACGACAATGGGATGATGATGCAATGAAGGGTCGAGTCCTGGTCGTCGATGACGACACCGCACTGTCCGAGATGCTCGGCATCGTGCTGCGTGGTGAAGGTTTTGAGCCGTCGTTCGTAGCAGACGGTGACAAGGCTCTTGCCGCTTTCCGGGAGACCAAGCCTGATCTGGTTCTCCTCGACCTCATGCTCCCGGGTCGGGACGGCATCGATGTATGCCGGCTGATCCGTGCGGAGTCCGGGGTACCTATCGTCATGCTCACCGCGAAGAGCGACACCGTCGACATCGTGGTGGGCCTGGAGTCCGGCGCCGACGACTACGTCGTCAAGCCGTTCAAGCCGAAGGAGCTGGTCGCACGCGTCCGGGCCCGGTTGCGGCGGGCGGAGGAGCCGACACCCGAGCAGCTCGCGATCGGTGACCTCGTCATCGATGTGGCCGGGCACTCCGTCAAGCGGGAGGGCCAGCCGATCGCGCTGACCCCGCTGGAGTTCGACCTGCTGGTCGCGCTCGCCCGCAAGCCCTGGCAGGTGTTCACCCGCGAGGTGCTGCTGGAGCAGGTGTGGGGATACCGGCACGCGGCCGACACCCGGCTGGTCAATGTGCACGTCCAGCGGCTGCGCTCCAAGGTCGAGCAGGACCCCGAGCGTCCCGAGATCGTGGTGACCGTCCGCGGCGTCGGCTACAAGGCCGGTCCGGGCTGACATGTCGGCGTCGTACGAGCGTGAGCGCTTGGAGAGCCGGCATGCGGACCCGCTGAGCGGTCTGCTGCCGGTGCTGCGCTCGTGCGTGCGCTGGGCACGCCGTCCGTTGCTGCCCGCTGTCCGGCTGTGGCGGCGCAATATCCAGCTGCGCGTGGTGGCGGTGACGCTGCTGATGTCGCTGGGTGTCGTGCTGCTGCTGGGTGTGGTCGTCATCGGGCAGGTGAAGAACGGTCTGCTCGACGCGAAGGAACAGGCGTCGCGGGGCCAGGCGAGCGGTGGTTTCTCCGTGGCGCAGGCGCAGGCCGACAAGGAGAAGGAGCGGGACGCCGTTCCGGTCGCGGGGGGTGCGACCACCCGCGGAATGATCGACTCCGGCACCTGGCTGACCAACCTGGTCGGCCAGCTCGCCAGTGGCGGCAAGGGCGTCTACTCGGTCGTCGCGCTCAGCCCCGGGACCGGTGACGGCGCCGATGCCCGCGGCCCGCGCACCTCGGGCCTGCTGCTGCCGGACGACAGTATTCCGCAGGACCTGCGGGACAGCGTCGAGACGCGTTCCGGGTCGCACGAGACCTACGCGACGATCAAGCGGGAGAACGATTCCAAGCCGCAGAACGCCCTGGTCATCGGCAAGCGGCTCAGCGATGTGAACGGCAAGCCGTACCAGCTCTACTACGTCTTCCCGTTCGATCAGGAAGAGACCACCCTCGGTCTGGTCAAGCGCACCCTGGCGACCGCGGGGATCTTCGTCGTGGTGCTGCTCGGGGCCATCGCCTGGCTGGTCACCCGCCAGGTCGTGACCCCGGTCAGGATGGCCGCCGGGATCTCCGAGCGGCTCGCCGCCGGCCGGCTCCAGGAGCGGATGAAGGTCTCGGGCGAGGACGACATCGCGCGGCTCGGCGAGTCCTTCAACAAGATGGCGCAGACCCTGCAGATCAAGATCCAGCAGCTGGAGGAGTTGTCCCGGCTGCAGCGCCGCTTCGTCTCGGACGTCTCGCACGAGCTGCGCACCCCGCTCACCACCGTCCGGATGGCCGCGGACGTCATCCATGACGCCCGTGAGGACTTCGACCCGGTCACCGCGCGCTCCGCGGAACTGCTCGGCAGCCAGCTCGACCGGTTCGAGGGGCTGCTGTCCGACCTGCTGGAGATCAGCCGGTTCGACGCGGGCGCCGCGGACCTGTCCGCCGAACCGATCGACCTGCGCGACGTGGTGCGGCGCGTGGTGGACGCCGCCGAGCCGCTGTCCGAACGCAAGGGCAGCCGGGTGATCATCAGGGGCGACGAGCAGCCGGTGATAGCGGAGGCCGACCCGCGCCGGGTCGAGCGCGTCCTGCGCAACCTCGTGGTCAACGCCGTGGAGCACGGTGAGGGCCGCGATGTGGTGGTCCGGCTGGCGACGGCCGACGGGGCGGTCGCGGTCGCGGTGCGGGACTACGGCGTGGGACTCAAGCCCGGTGAGGCGACCCGGGTGTTCAACCGGTTCTGGCGCGCCGATCCGGCGCGGGCCCGTACCACCGGCGGAACGGGCCTCGGCCTGTCGATCGCGGTGGAGGACGCCCGGCTGCACGGCGGGTGGCTGCAGGCATGGGGCGAGCCCGGCGGCGGCTCGCAGTTCCGCATGACGCTGCCGCGTACCGCGGGCGAGAGCCTGCGCGGCTCACCGATCGCGCTGGAGCCCGAGGACTCCCGGCGCAATCGCGGCCTGAACGCTTCCGGCGCGCCGCCGCGGCCGGACGCCCCGCCGATGCCACGTACCTCCCCGCTGTCGCCCGCGCTGCCGCCGATGCCGTCGGCACCGGCGCGGCCGCCGTCCGCGAACCCCGCGGCGCTGCCCGGGAACGGGTCGCGGGTGGTGGGGCACGAGCCGGGTGTCCCGGGAGACTCTGCACGGGAGGACGAACGCTGATGCGGGCGATGGGGGAGCGGCGGACCGGGTGGGGCGGTCGGCAGGCCCGGCTGTGGCTGCCGGTGGTCTGCGCGGTGCTGCTCGCGGGATGCGCGTCGATGCCGGGCAGCGGCGAGGTGCACAAGGTCGCGGGGGAGCAGAGCGCCGATTCGGACCAGCAGGTGCAGGTGCTCGGGATCAAGCCGCAGCCCGGCGAGTACCCCGACCAGATCGTGCGCGGGTTCCTGGAGGCGACCACCAGTGACGAGGCCGAGTACGCGACGGCCAAGGAGTACCTGACGACGTCGATGGCCCAGCACTGGGACCCGTTCGCGAAGATCACGGTCCTGTCGGGCGGCCCGTCGCCGGTCGAGGAGCAGGCCGGGACCGCGCGCAAGGAGGGCCTCCACACGTTCGGGCTGAGCGGTACGCAGGTCGCGGCGGTGGACGAGAAGCACGCCTACACCTCGGGTGACGGCACGACGTTCCACACCTCCTTCCAGCTGGTGAAGGAGAAGAACGAGTGGCGGATCGACTCGGTCGACAACGGGCTGGTGCTCACCGAGTCGGACTTCCAGCGGATCTACCACTCCGTCAACATGTACTACTTCGCCAACCTCGGGACACCCAGTGCGGGGGCGCCGACGCTGGTGGCCGACCCGGTGTATCTGCGGCGGCGGATAAATTCGCTGGAGTCGGCGGTCTCGGCGATGCTCGGCGGCCCGACCGACTGGCTCGGTCCCGTGGTGCGCTCCGCGGCGCCCAAGGGCGTGGCGCTCTACAACAAGGACGCGGACCACGGCGTCTCCCTCGATGACTCGCAGCATCTGCGGGTGCGGCTGAACTCGATGGCGGACCGCCTGGACGCGGCGCAGTGCCAGCGGCTGGCGGCGCAACTGCTGCCCACGGCGCAGAGCCAGTCGGCGACGAAGATCACTTCGGTGGAGGTGCAGCGCGCGAACGGCGATTCGGCGTGCACCCTGTCGGACGAACGGGCCAAGCCATATCTGCCGGAGACGCTGAGCGGGGTCTCGCCCCGGCAGTTCTTCATCGACGACCACCAGCAGCTCGTCGCGCTGCCCGACGACAGCAGTTCGCTGGCGGAGACCGTGCCGGGCGTGCTCGGCGGCGCCACCGCGAAGCTCGTGTCGGCCGCGGTGCAGCGGGACGAGCAGTTCGCGGCCGGGGTCAGGACCGGCGGCCGCGAGCTGATCGTCGCGAGTATCGCCAAGAGCTCCGCCGACCCCGGACGGGTGGTGTTCACCAGCGCCGCGCACGCCGCGAACGACGGTCTGAGCGCGCCCAGCTGGGACGGGTACGGCAACCTGTGGGTGGCCGACCGTGACGGCCCGCGGTCCCGGCTGCTGATGCTGCGCGGCGGTACGGGCGAGCCCTACGAGGTGCCGGTGCCGGATCTCGGCGACGGGCGGATCCAGTCGCTGCGCGTCGCACCGGACGGGACGCGGATCGCGATGCTGGTGAAGAAGGGCGGCCGGACGACGCTGAAGCTCGGCCGGATCGAGCGGGGCGGGACGGCGGAGGTGCCCGTGATCACGGTGACGGCGCTGAAGGGCGTGACTCCGCAGCTGGAGGACGTCACCGCCGCGTCCTGGGCGGGCGGCAGCCGCCTGCTGGTGGTCGGGACCGAATCGGGTGGCCTGCAGCAGATCCAGTACATCAACACGGACGGCTCACTGCCGTCCACGCCCGCCCTGCCGGGCATCAGCGACGCGGCCTCGGTGGCGGCGTCGGAGGACCAGACGAAGCCGCTGCTGGCGGCGTACAAGGGCGGTATCTACCGGCTGTTGGCGCAGGACGCGAACTGGAAGCAGATCGCGGCGAAGGGCATCGGGCCGGTCTACCCGGGCTGACGTCCGGCACGACACCCCTGGTGAGGGCCTTGTCCGGAGCCCGGTGAGGGTTCCGGGCCCTGGCGGGCATCCGGTGCGGGCTCCGCCACGGTTCTCCCGCGCGGGGTTATCCACAGGCCGGGCGGGGGTCTGGTGAAGGGATCCCGCAGCGGGCAGAGTGGTGGCCATGCGGGCGTGGTGGCGGGAGTTCACCGGACTGGTCCTGCCGGTCGACTGCGCGGGATGTGGCCGGCCGCGCACGGCACTGTGCGGTGCGTGCGGAGAGCTGCTGGGCTCGACGGACGGGGCGGCCGTGCGGCGGGTGCGGCCGGATCCGGCGCCGGGCGGGCTGCCGGTGGTCCATGCCGCGGCGACCTACGCGGACGAGGTGCGGGCGGTGGTGCTCGCGCACAAGGAACGCGGCGCTCTGGGGCTGGCACGGCCGCTGGGCGCGGCATTGGCCGGGGCGGTGCTCAAGGTGGGCGCAGTGGGGCCGTTGCTGCTGGTGCCGGTGCCCTCCGCGCGGCGGACGGTCGCGGCCCGGGGGCACGACGCGACCCGGCGGATCGCACGGTGCGCGGCCGGGGAACTGCGCCGGTCGGGGCAGCGAGCGCGGGTGGCCGCCGTGCTGCGCCAGCGGCGGGCGGTCGCAGACCAGGCGCGGCTGAGCGGGCGCGAGCGGCTGGAGAACCTGTCGGGTGCCGTGGTGGCCGCAAGCGGTGGCCACAGGCTGCTGGAGGTGGCTCCTGTGGTGCTGGTGGACGACCTGATGACCACCGGGGCGTCGCTGGCCGCGGCGGCGCGGGCGGTGGAGGCGGCGGGCGGCCGGATCGCCGGTGCGGCGGTCGTCGCGGGGCCGGTGGGAACGGAACTTTGGCCTGAAAGACATCGTTGCAGCTAGTACAGCCGGGCGTTCACCCGAACGGAGGTATACCGATGCTGGGGATGCCGACCTTCGCTCCTCAGGACTATGTTCGGTTGTGAGGCAAGGTGAACATCATGGGGTGTTGATCTTGCTGGTGGGGGAGAAGGAGGTGAAAGCGGCCGCTTCGGTGGCTCCGGGGAATTCCGGGGCAGGAGAAGCAGCAGCTGACGCAGCGCCGGACGGGACAGGTGCCCGGCCGGCCTAAGCGAATGGGATGCGCTCCGCGTGTTCGGAGCGATCCGGAACGGAGTTCTGAGTGGACATCGTCATCAAGGGCCGCAAGACCGACGTGCCTGATCGGTTCCGTAAGCACGTGACCGAGAAGCTGGACAAGATCCAGAAGCTCGATGGCAAGGTGATCAGCCTTGACGTCGAGGTGTCCAAAGAGCTCAACCCCCGCCAGTCGGACCGTTCCGACCGGGTGGAGATCACACTGAACACCCGCGGCCCCGTGGTGCGAGCCGAGGCCTCTGCGGCCGATCCGTATGCCGCGCTCGACCTCGCGGTGGCCAAGTTGGAGGCGCGGCTGCGCAAGGCGGCCGACAAGCGCCGGGTGCATCACGGCGGAGGGCGTACGCCCCTCAGCGTCGCCCAGGCCACAGCCTCGCTGACCGGCGAGCTGAACGGCTCGGCGCCCGCACCGGCCGTGGAGAACGCCGTACCGACGACCCGGATCGGGCCGCTCGAGGTACAGGGGGACGGCCCGTTGGTGGTGCGCGAGAAGACGCACGCCGCGGCGCCGATGGCGCTCGATCAGGCTCTCTACGAGATGGAGCTGGTCGGGCACGACTTTTATCTGTTCATCGACTCCGACACGGGCTCACCGAGTGTCGTCTACCGGCGGCACGGCTACGACTACGGAGTCATTCACCTGAAGGCGGACCCGTCCGCCGAGGAGGCGCCCGCAGGCGCGGGCGGCGCGCTACGCCGCTGATTCACAGCTGAAACGCACCATGGATGGCATCGCCCCCGGGGCCTTTCCCGGGGGCGACGCCGCGCCCCGGACAGGCCCCAATCATGAAAGCATGGGTGTAGCTGCCAACTCTGGCCTGAGGGGGAGGATCTGATGCCGGACAGCTTCGAGCCCGCAGACATCAGCGACGAGGGGCACGCCCCTGCGAGGGACCACCTGGAGGCGCCCCGCAAGGAGCCCATCCGGGTACTGGTCGTCGACGATCACGCCCTGTTCCGGCGGGGGCTGGAGATCGTCCTCGCGCAGGAGGAGGACATCCAGGTCATCGGCGAGGCGGGGGACGGCGCGGAGGCGGTGGAGAAGGCCGCCGACCTGCTGCCGGACATCGTGCTGATGGACGTCCGGATGCCCAGGCGCGGCGGTATCGAGGCCTGCACCTCCATCAAGGAGGTCGCCCCCAGCGCCAAGATCATCATGTTGACGATAAGCGATGAAGAGGCCGACCTCTACGAAGCGATCAAGGCCGGCGCGACGGGATATCTGCTCAAGGAGATCTCCACGGACGAGGTCGCCACCGCCATCCGCGCGGTCGCCGACGGCCAGTCGCAGATCAGCCCTTCGATGGCGTCCAAGCTCCTCACCGAGTTCAAGTCGATGATCCAGCGGACCGACGAGCGGCGGCTGGTGCCCGCACCGCGGCTCACCGACCGGGAGCTGGAAGTGCTCAAGCTCGTGGCGACCGGTCTGAACAACCGTGACATCGCCAAGCAGTTGTTCATCAGCGAGAACACCGTGAAGAACCACGTGCGCAACATCCTGGAGAAGCTGCAGCTGCACTCCAGGATGGAGGCCGTGGTCTACGCGATGCGCGAGAAGATCCTCGAAATCAGATAGCCGGTAGCCGGTGTCCGGTGGCCGGTAGCCAGCAACAGGAGACGCCGGCGCCGGGCAAGGGGCGCCGGGTCAGCGGCGGTCGTGGGTCCGGTTCAGGGCGTCCGCCAGCGGCTCCCGCAGCGCTTCCGGCAGCACCCGTTCCACCCGCGCCTCCACGCAGCCGACCCAGCCCGCCGCCTCGGCGATCGCCTCGGCCGCCGGCTGCACCGCCTTCGGGCCGTCGAGCGTCACCTGCCGGGCCACGAGGGTGCTGCCCTCGCGTGCCGGGTCCACCCGGCCCACCAGATTACCGCCCGCCAGCAGCGGCATCGCGAAATAGCCGTGGATGCGCTTCGGCTTGGGGACGTACGCCTCCAGCCGGTGGGTGAAACCGAAGATCCGCTCGGTGCGCGGCCGGTCCCAGACCAGGGAGTCGAACGGGGACAGCAGGGTCGTACGGTGCCGGCCGCGCTTCGCGGCGGACTCGGCGTCCAGCACCAGCGGGTCCGCCCAGGCCGGCTTGCCCCAGCCCTCGACCTCCACCGGGACCAGTCCGGAGCCCTCGATCACCGCCATCACCTGCTCGCCCTTGAGCCGGTGGTAGTCCGCGAGGTCGGCGCGGGTGGCCACGCCCATCGCCGCCCCGGCCTGCGCCACGAGCCGCCGCATGCACTCCGCGTCATCGATGTCGTCGTGCAGCAGAGCGTCCGGAATGGCGCGCTCCGCCAGGTCGTAGACGCGCTTCCAGCCGCGCCGCTCGGTGCAGACCACCTGGCCGGTGTCGAGCAGCCACTCCACCGCGATCTTCGTCTCCGACCAGTCCCACCAGGGGCCGCCGTTCTTGGCGCCGCCCAGTTCCGTGGACGTGAGCGGCCCGTCGGCCTTGAGCCGGTCCAGTACGGCGCCGCACGAGCGGTCGGCGTCCTCCAGCACGTGCCAGCGGTGGCCGCGGTCCCGCCGGGCGCGGCGCCGGAAGGCGAAGTGCGGCCATTCCTCGATGGGCAGGATGCAGGCGGCGTGCGACCAGTACTCGAAGGCGTGCGACTCGGTCCAGTACGCCTTCTCGATGGCGTCCCGGCCCACGGCGCCCAGCCGTGCGTACGGAATGAGCTCGTGCGACCGCGCCAGGACGGAGATCGTGTCGAGCTGGACCGCTCCCAGCCGGCGCAGCACCCCGCGGACCCCGGCGCGCCGGTCCGGGACGCCGAGCAGGCCCTGCGCGCGCAGGGCGATCCGGCGGGCATCGTCCGCGGACAGGGTGGCTACGGGGCGGGGCAGCGGTGTCATGCCGGAGAGCCTAGAACGCGCCACTGACAATGCCCCGGGCCCACCGGCGACCCGGCCGCCCGCGACCCGTGCACCGCCTGCCGAGGTCCCACTCGCCCGCCGAGGATCCCTACTCGCCCGGGAAGGGCAGATACGGCGTCGCCAGCGGAAGCCCCAGGTCCGAGGGGAGCAGCGAACCGGTCCAGCAGTCCCGCCGGGTGCCGTTGTGGACGATCTTGGCCCGCATGGTGCCCTCCATGACGAAGCCGATCCTGCGGGCGACCGCGCGCGATCCCTCGTTGCCCGCGTCCGCGAACCACTCCATCCGCTGCACGCCGAGGTCGGCGAAGGCCCACCGGCACACCGCGAGGCCGGCCTCCACGGTGTACCCGCGGCCGCGCTGCTCCTTGACCGCCCAGTAGCCGAGCTCGGCCTGGTGGTCGGGCGCGCCCAGCTTGCCGAGCCGCACCAGTCCGACGGAGCCGACCAGCGTGCCGCCGTCCCTGGTAAAGGCGCCGAAGTTGTAGAGGATGTCGTCGGCCCACCCCTG
Organism: Streptomyces sp. H39-C1; assembly: GCF_027158125.1. Lineage (NCBI taxonomy): Bacteria > Bacillati > Actinomycetota > Actinomycetes > Kitasatosporales > Streptomycetaceae > Streptomyces > Streptomyces sp. H39-C1. The sequence goes on along the minus strand of NZ_JAPVLS010000101.1, from coordinate 14,723 downwards.
GGCGCTCACCGGACCGGTGAAATCCGCCGCGTCCTGACGCGTGTACGGCGACGGGACGCTGGTCCAGCGGGGGATCTCCGGGTCCTGGCAGGCTTGGTACACCGCGTCGGCGTCGGCCGGCCCCAGCGTGCGCAGAACCAGGCGTTCGGTGGTGAGGGTGATGGGCTCCATGAGCGGAGTATCGCCGACCGCCGGGCCGGTTGAAAAAGCGATTTGTATCACTACGCGGGGTGACGGCGGACCGGTGTGCTGACGGACCTCCCGGCCTGCAGGTGTCCTCGCTTACGATGGCCGTTGCGGCGGAGTGCATCCCGCTGTGCCCAGCGCGAGATTACGTGCCAGGCCCGACCGGCAAGGAGCCAGCCTACGTGTCCGTCTTCAACAAGCTCATGCGTGCAGGCGAAGGCAAGATCCTGCGCAAGCTGCACCGCATCGCGGACCAGGTCAATTCCATTGAAGAGGACTTCGTCAATCTGACGGACGCCGAGCTGCGGGCCCTCACCGACGAGTACAAGGAACGGTTCGAGGGCGGCGAGACCCTCGACGACCTGCTTCCCGAGGCGTTCGCCACGGTCCGTGAGGCCGCCAAGCGCGTGCTCGGCCAGCGTCACTACGACGTCCAGATGATGGGCGGCGCAGCTCTCCACCTCGGATATGTCGCAGAAATGCGCACCGGTGAGGGCAAGACCCTGGTCGGCACCCTGCCCGCGTACCTGAACGCGATCTCCGGCAAGGGCGTCCACCTCATCACCGTCAACGACTACCTCGCCGAGCGTGACTCGGAGTGGATGGGCCGGGTGCACAAATTCCTCGGCCTCGAGGTCGGCTGCATCCTGGCGAACATGTCGCCGGCGCAGCGCCGCGAGATGTACAACTGCGACATCACGTACGGCACCAACAACGAGTTCGGCTTCGACTACCTGCGCGACAACATGGCGTGGTCGAAGGACGAGCTGGTGCAGCGCGGCCACAACTTCGCGATCGTCGACGAGGTCGACTCGATCCTCGTGGACGAGGCCCGTACCCCGCTGATCATCTCCGGCCCCGCCGACCAGGCCACCAAGTGGTACGCCGACTTCGCGCGCCTGGTGAAGCGGCTGAACAAGGGCGAGGCCGGCAGCATCGGCGTCGAGGAGACCGGCGACTACGAGGTCGACGAGAAGAAGCGCACGGTCGCCATCCACGAGAGCGGCGTCGCCAAGGTCGAGGACTGGCTCGGCATCGACAACCTCTACGAGTCGGTGAACACCCCGCTCGTCGGTTACCTGAACAACGCGATCAAGGCCAAGGAGCTCTACAAGAACGACAAGGACTACGTCGTCATGGACGGCGAAGTCATGATCGTCGACGAGCACACCGGCCGTATCCTCGCGGGCCGCCGCTACAACGAGGGCATGCACCAGGCGATCGAGGCGAAGGAAGGGGTGGACATCAAGGACGAGAACCAGACCCTCGCCACGATCACCCTGCAGAACTTCTTCCGCCTCTACGACAAGCTCTCCGGCATGACCGGTACGGCCATGACCGAGGCCGCCGAGTTCCACCAGATCTACAAGCTCGGTGTCGTCCCGATCCCGACCAACCGCGACCTCGCGCGGCTGGACCGGGCGGACCTGATCTACCGCACCGAGGAGGCGAAGTTCGCGGCGGTCGTCGAGGACATCGCAGAGAAGCACGAGAAGGGCCAGCCGGTCCTGGTCGGCACCGTCTCGGTCGCGAAGTCCGAGTACCTGTCGGCGCAGCTGTCCAAGCGCGGTGTCCCGCACGAGGTGCTGAACGCCAAGCAGCACGACCGGGAGGCGTCCATCGTCGCCCAGGCCGGCCGCAAGGGCGCGGTCACCGTCGCCACGAACATGGCCGGCCGTGGCACCGACATCAAGCTCGGCGGCAACCCCGAGGACCTCGCCGAGGCCGAGCTGCGCCAGCGCGGCCTGGACCCGGTCGAGCACGTCGAGGAGTGGGCCGCGGACCTGCCGGCGGCGCTGGAGCGCGCCGAGGCGGCCGTCAAGGCCGAGTTCGAAGAGGTCAAGGAGCTCGGCGGCCTGTACGTGCTGGGCACCGAGCGCCACGAGTCCCGCCGGATCGACAACCAGCTGCGCGGCCGCTCCGGCCGTCAGGGCGACCCGGGCGAGTCCCGCTTCTACCTCTCCCTCGGTGACGACCTGATGCGCCTGTTCAAGGCGCAGATGGTCGAGCGCGTGATGTCGATGGCCAATGTGCCGGACGACGTCCCGATCGAGAACAAGATGGTGACGCGCGCGATCGCGTCCGCCCAGTCGCAGGTCGAGCAGCAGAACTTCGAGATCCGCAAGAACGTCCTGAAGTACGACGAGGTGCTCAACCGCCAGCGCGAGGTCATCTACGGCGAGCGCCGCCGCGTCCTGGAGGGCGAGGACCTGCACGAGCAGGTGCGGCACTTCATGGACGACACGATCGAGGCGTACATCGACGCCGAGACGAAGGACGGCTTCGCCGAGGACTGGGACCTGGACCGGCTGTGGAACGCCTTCGGGCAGCTCTACCCGATCAAGATCACCGTCGAGGACCTGGAGGACGCGGCCGGCGACCGGGCCGGCATCACCGCCGAGTTCATCGCCGAGACCGTCAAGGACGACATCACCGAGCAGTACGAGGAGCGCGAGGCGCAGCTCTCCGGTGACGTCATGCGCGAGCTGGAGCGGCGCGTGGTCCTGTCGGTGCTGGACCGCAAGTGGCGCGAGCACCTCTACGAGATGGACTACCTCCAGGAGGGCATCGGGCTGCGCGCCATGGCGCAGCGCGACCCGCTGGTCGAGTACCAGCGCGAGGGCTTCGACATGTTCACCGCCATGATGGAGGGCATCAAGGAGGAGTCCGTCGGCTACCTGTTCAACCTGGACGTCCAGGTCGAGCAGCAGGTCGAGGAGGTCCCGGTCGAGGACGCGGCGCCGTCGCTCGTCAAGGACGCCCGTCCGGAGATCCGCGCCAAGGGCCTGGAGGCCCCGAAGCGGGCGGACCGGCTGCACTTCTCCGCTCCTTCGGTGGACGGCGAGGGCGGTGTCGTCGAGGGCGACTTCGAGAGCGAGGGTGCCGGTTCCGACGGGGACGGCCAGACGCGCGCGGAGCGCCGCAAGGCCGCCAAGGGCGGCAAGCGCCGCAAGAAGTAGCGCGGGCGCACGGCGCGAAAAGTCGCGCGGTAAGCACCGGCCGGGGCCGGACTCCCATCGTGGGGGTCCGGCCCCGGCCGCGTTCCCACGAGGCCGCGGGGGCGGCGGGTCAGCGGGCCTCGACCGCGGTGCAGCGCCAGACACCCCCGCCCGCCCCGTCGGCGTCCCCGCCCGTTCCGCCCGCCGGGCCGCGCTCCAGCCGGAAGGCGATGGCGCGGAAGGCGTCATGGGCCAGGGAGACGACGGCCGTCACCTCCAGGGCGCCGTCGTGCTGCCGCGCGACCTGGCAGCTGTGGACGTAGGGTGCTTCCCCGCGGGCCCGGCGCTGCCAGTCGGCGCGGGAGGTCACCAGCTCCCAGAGCCGGTCGTAGGCGGGGCCGCGGACCCGGCCGGCGAGGCAGCTGATGGGCTGCCGTCCGGTGAGGACGGTGAGCAGCCGGCCGGCGAACCACAGGTGCGGCGGAACGGCGGCCGGCCGGCCCGCCCGGACCGGCGGGCGCCGGTGGTCGTGCCGGTTGGGCGGCCCGGACCGGCGGGTGCGGGCCGGGCCGGGACGGGCGGACGCTGGTGAGGTGACGGCCATGCTGATACCCCCGTGGTGCGGTGCCGGCGGGATCCGCCGGATTCGGCCGGATGTGGCCGGGTACGTACCCGGGCCACCGGTTTCTACCGTTCGGTAACCCGGTTGTACGCGCCACCGGGGGGCGGGGACAACGCGGTCCGCCGGCGCGGGACGCGGGCGGCCGTTTCACCTATCCGCGTGGTCGCGCCGTTACGCACGTATGCTGACGGCCATGCGCGTCTACATCCCCACGACCCTGTCCGGCCTGGCCGAGGCCCACAAGGCGGGCGAACTGGGCCCCGCACCGCTGGACGCCTACGCGGTCACCCCCAGCCTTCGCGAGTGGTACGTCTCCGACGACATCGAGGAGCTGGAGTACGCGGCGCTGACCCGGGCCGCCCAGGCGTCGCTCCGGCAGCTCGCCGTGAACCCCGACGCCCCGCGCCGCCGCATCGTGCTCGCGGTGGACGTGCCGGAGTCGGCCGTCACCTTCGACCCGGACCGCGGGCTGGACGCCGCAGCCCTCGGCGAGGTCCGGCTGGCCGCGGTGGTGTCGATGAGCGATGCCGCCGCCGTACACCTGGACGCCACCGACGCGGAGCAGGACGTGACCGCCGCGGCGCTGGCGCTGGGCGCGGCCGACGCGGGCGACGACGACGCCCAGTTCACCGTCGACGGCGCGGAGGACCACGAGCTGCTCTGGTTCGCGACGCAGGAGATCCCCAACCTGATCGGCTGAGGCCGCCGGGCTGTCGTACCCGCCGGGTAACGTCGGGGGCGTGAACGCTCATCTGGTGTGGGACTGGAACGGGACCCTTTTCCACGACATCGACGCGGTGCTGGAGGCCACGAACGCCTCCTTCGCCGACCTCGGCCTGTCCCCGATCACCCTGGACCGCTACCGCGAGCTGTACTGCGTGCCGGTGCCTAAGTTCTACGAGCGGCTGATCGGCCGGCTGCCCACGGACGCGGAGTGGGTGGTGATGGACGAGGCGTTCCACCGGCACTACTGGGAGCGGGCGGGGAACTGCGGTCTCGCCGAGGGCGCGGCCGAGCTGCTCGCCGCCCAGCAGCACGCGGGGCTGACGCAGTCGCTCTGTTCGCTCGCCCCGCACGATCTGCTGATACCGATCGTGCGCACCCACGGCATCGAGCGGCACTTCGTCCGGATGGACGGCGCGACCGGGCCGTCCGGCGGCGGCAAGGCCGAGCAGATGGTCCGCCACCTCGCCGCCCTGGAGGGCGTCTCACCCGACCGCGTCGTCGTCATCGGCGATGCGGTGGACGACGCGCTGGCGGCGGCCCACGCGGGCGCACACGCCGTTCTGTACACCGGGGGGTCGCACAGCCGGGTCAGTCTGGCGGCCGCCGGGGTGCCGGTGGTGGATTCGCTCGCGGAGGCGGTCGAGGCCGCCCGGCGGCTCACCGCGGGATGACAGGTCCGGATGATCGGCCCTGAATGACCAGGGCCGGTCGGCCGGCCCCGGGATGACGGGGCCTGACCGGATCGGACATCCGGCTGTTTGCGCGCTGTCCATTTGGTCCAAGAATCCGGCCAGGTTTTGTACAGAGGCGTCCCCTGACAGCCCCCCGGGCCGGAGCGATAGCCTTACTGCGTGATCAGCGTTGATCCATGCAGGCGGGTCCGATCCGTAAACAACGGTACGGCGCCCCTGTATCCCGGCATAGCGTCGTCCCGTAGCGGTGAACCCGCGCCCCGGGACGCCGCGCCATCACCCGACGTCACGCAACGGCGCGCGACAGGAGTCAGAGGACATGCAGACCAAGCTGGACGAAGCCAAGGCCGAGCTGCTCGTACGGGCGGCCCGGGTAGCTGAGAACAGCCCGGCAGGGGGACACCCCGGCCAGGGCCTCGACGCAGAGGCGCTGACCGCGTTCCTCCAGCGCTACTACCTGCACAGTGCACCGGAGGACCTGCTCGACCGCGATCCGGTCGACGTGTTCGGCGCGGCACTGTCCCACCACCGGCTCGCAGAGGTACGCCCGCAGGGCACCGCGAATGTCCGGGTCCACACCCCGACGGTCGAAGAGAACGGCTGGGCCTGCAGCCACACCGTCGTCGAGGTCGTCACCGACGACATGCCCTTCCTCGTCGACTCGGTCACCAACGCCCTGTCGCAGGCCGACCGGGCGATCCATGTGGTGGTCCACCCGCAGATCGTGGTGCGCCGCGACGTGACGGGCAAGCTGCTGGAGATCATCGGCAACGGGTGCTCGCTGCACGACAACGGCGGCGACCCCGACAACCTCCCGCACGACGCGCTCACCGAGTCCTGGATCCACGTCGAGATCGACCGTGAGACCGACCGCGAGGATCTCAAGCAGATCACCGCGGAGTTGCGCGGCGCGCTGTCCGACGTCCGTGAGTCCGTCGAGGACTGGACGAAGATGCGCGAGGCCACGCTCCGGATCGCCGAGGAGCTCGCCGCGACGCCGCCGCCGCTGCCCGAGCAGGAGGTCGGCGAGGCCTGGGAGCTGATGAAGTGGCTCGCCGACGACCACTTCACCTTCCTCGGCTACCGCGAGTACGAGCTGACCACCGACGCCGGCCCGGACGGCAGCGGCGAGGACGTCCTGTCGGCGATCGCCGGCACCGGCCTGGGCATCCTGCGCTCCGACCCCCAGCACGGGGACGACGGCACGCACCCCGGCTCCCCGTCGTTCAACCGGCTGCCGGCCGACGCACGGGCCAAGGCCCGTGAGCACAAGCTGCTGATCCTCACCAAGGCCAACAGCCGCTCCACCGTCCACCGGCCCTCCTACCTCGACTACGTCGGGGTGAAGAAGTTCGACGCCGAGGGCAACGTCATCGGCGAGCGGCGCTTCCTGGGCCTGTTCTCCTCAGCCGCGTACACCGAGTCGGTGCGCCGCGTCCCGGTGATCCGCCGCAAGGTGGAGGAGGTGCTGGAGGGCGCCGGCTTCACCCCGGACAGCCACGACGGCCGCGACCTGCTCCAGATCCTGGAGACCTACCCGCGCGACGAGCTGTTCCAGACCCCGGCCGACGAGCTGCGCTCCATCGTCACCAGCGTGCTGTACCTGCAGGAGCGCCGCCGGCTGCGGCTGTTCCTGCGGCAGGACGAGTACGGCCGCTACTACTCCGCGCTGGTCTACCTGCCGCGCGACCGCTACACCACGGCGGTGCGGCTGCGGCTCACCAACATCCTCCAGGACGAGCTGAACGGCCACAGCGTCGACTTCACCGCCTGGAACACCGAATCGGTGCTCTCCCGGCTGCACTTCGTCGTCCGCGTGGCGCCCGGCACGGCCCTCACCGACCTCACCGAGGCCGAGATCGACCGGATCGAGGCCCGGCTCGTCGAGGCGGCCCGCTCCTGGGCCGACGGCTTCGCCGAGGCGCTCACCGCCGAATGCGGCGAGGAGCGGGCCGCCGAGCTGACCCGCAGCTACGCCCAGGCCTTCCCCGACGGCTACCGGGCGGACTTCACCCCCCGTTCGGCCGTCGCGGACCTGCAGCACATCGAACAGCTCAAGCCCGAGGGCGACTTCACCCTCAGCCTGTACGAGCCGGTCGGCGCGGCTCCCGGGGAGCGCCGCTTCAAGATCTACCGCACCGGTGCGCCCGTCTCGCTCTCCGCCGTTCTGCCGGTGCTGCAGAAGCTCGGCGTCGAGGTCGTGGACGAGCGCCCCTACGAGCTGCGCCGCACCGACCACACCCGCGCCTGGGTGTACGACTTCGGCCTGCGGCTCGACCCCTCCCTCGGCGATCTCGGCGACGACGCCCGTGAGCGCTTCCAGGAGACGTTCGCCGCCACCTGGACCGACGAGGCGGAGAACGACGGCTTCAACTCCCTGGTGCTGCGCGCCGGGCTGAACTGGCGCCAGGCCATGGTGCTGCGCGCCTACGCCAAGTACATGCGGCAGGCCGGCTCCACCTTCAGCCAGGACTACATGGAGGACACCCTCCGGAACAACGTCCACACCACCCGGCTGCTGGTGAACCTCTTCCAGGCCCGGATGTCCCCGGACCACCAGCGGGCCGGCAAGGAGCTGACCGACGGGCTCCTTGAGGAGCTCGACGGCGCGCTCGACCAGGTCGCCTCGCTGGACGAGGACCGCATCCTGCGGTCCTTCCTCACCCTCATCAAGGCGACGCTGCGCACCAACTACTTCCAGCGCCGCGACGACGGGCAGCCGCACAGCTACCTGTCGATGAAGTTCGACCCGCAGGAGATCCCGGACCTGCCCGCGCCCCGCCCGGCCTTCGAGATCTGGGTGTACTCACCGCGGGTCGAGGGTGTCCACCTGCGCTTCGGCAAGGTCGCCCGCGGCGGGCTGCGCTGGTCCGACCGGCGCGAGGACTTCCGTACCGAGGTGCTGGGCCTGGTCAAGGCGCAGATGGTGAAGAACACCGTGATCGTGCCGGTCGGCGCCAAGGGCGGCTTCGTCGGCAAGCGGCTGCCCGACCCGGCGGTGGACCGTGACGCGTGGCTGGCCGAGGGCATCGCCTCGTACAAGACCTTCATCTCCGGCCTGCTCGACATCACCGACAACCTGGTGGGCGGCGAGGTCGTCCCGCCGAACGGCGTGGTGCGGCACGACGAGGACGACACGTACCTGGTCGTCGCCGCGGACAAGGGCACCGCGTCCTTCTCCGACATCGCCAACGAGGTCGCCGTCAGCTACGGCTTCTGGCTGGGCGACGCGTTCGCCTCCGGCGGCTCGGTCGGCTACGACCACAAGAAGATGGGCATCACGGCCAAGGGCGCCTGGGAGTCCGTCAAGCGGCACTTCCGCGAGATGGGCCACAACACGCAGTCCGAGGACTTCACGGTCGTCGGCGTCGGCGACATGTCGGGCGACGTGTTCGGCAACGGGATGCTGCTCAGCGAGCACATCCAGCTGATCGCCGCCTTCGACCACCGGCACATCTTCCTGGACCCGACCCCCGACGCGGCGGTGTCCTACGCCGAGCGGCGCCGGATGTTCGAGCTGCCGCGCTCCTCGTGGGCGGACTACGACAGCTCGCTCATCTCGGCGGGCGGCGGCATCCACCCGCGCAGCGCCAAGGCCATCCCGATCACCGCGCAGGTCCGCAAGGCGCTCGGCATCGAGGGGAACGTCGCCAAGCTGACCCCCGCCGAGCTGATGAAGGCGATCCTGCAGGCCCCTGTGGACCTGCTCTGGAACGGCGGCATCGGCACCTACGTCAAGGCCTCGACCGAATCGCACACCGACGTCGGCGACAAGGCCAACGACGCGATCCGCGTCGACGGCGCGGACCTGCGGGTCAAGGTCGTCGGCGAGGGCGGCAACCTGGGGCTGACGCAGCTCGGCCGTATCGAGTTCGCGCTCAACGGCGGCCGGATCAACACCGACGCGATCGACAACAGCGCCGGCGTGGACGCCTCGGACCACGAGGTCAACATCAAGATCCTGCTCAACAGCGTGGTCGCGGACGGCGATCTGACCGTCAAGCAGCGCAACACGCTGCTCGCCGCGATGACCGACGAGGTCGGCAGCCTGGTGCTGCGCAACAACTACGCGCAGAACGTCGCGCTCGGGAACGGCATGGCGCAGGCGTCCAGCCTGCTCCACGCCCACCAGCGCTTCATGCGCAAGCTGGTGCGCGACGGCCGGCTCGACCGGGCGCTGGAGTTCCTTCCCACCGACCGGCAGATCCGCGAGCGGCTCGCCAACGGGCAGGGGCTGAGCCAGCCCGAGCTGTCCGTGCTGATGGCGTACACGAAGATCACTGTCGCGGAGGAGCTGATCCACACCGACCTCCCGGAGGATCCGTACCTGCGCACGCTGCTGCACGACTACTTCCCCAAGCCGCTGCGCGAGCGGTTCGAGACGCAGATCGAGAGCCACGCGCTGCACCGTGAGATCGTCACGACGATGCTGGTCAACGACACCGTCAACACCGGTGGCACGACCTTCCTGCACCGTTTCCGCGAGGAGATCGGCGCGACCGGCGAGGAGATCGTCAGGGCGCACACCGCGGCCCGCGCGATCTTCGGGCTCTCCGCGATCTGGGACGACGTCGAAGCGCTCGACAACGTCGTGGACGCCGATGTGCTGACCCGGATCCGGCTGCACTCGCGCCGGCTCGTCGAGCGCGCCACGCGCTGGCTGCTCAACAACCGGCCGCAGCCGCTGGAGATCGCCGGGACCATCGAGTTCTTCCGCGACGGGGTGGCCACCGTCTGGTCCCAGCTGCCGAAGCTGACGCGCGGCGCCGACCTGGAGTGGTACCAGAGCATCCATGACGAGCTGACCGGCGCGGGTGTCCCGGAGGAACTGGCCACCCGGGTCGCGGGCTTCTCGTCCGCCTTCCCGGCCCTCGACATCGTCGATGTCGCGGACCGCACCGGCAAGGACCCGCTCGAGGTCGCCGAGATCTACTACGACCTCGCCGACCGGCTCCAGATCACCAAGCTGCTGGACCGCATCATCGAACTGCCGCGGGCCGACCGCTGGCAGTCGATGGCCCGCGCGGCCATCCGCGAGGACCTCTTCGCGGCGCACGCCTCGCTCACCGCCGACGTGCTGTCCGCCGGGAACGGCACCTCCAACCCGGAGCAGCGCTTCAAGGCGTGGGAGGAGCAGAACGCGGCGCTCATCGGCCGTGCCAGGACCACCCTCGACGAGATCCAGGGCTCGGAGGAGTTCGACCTCGCGAACCTGTCGGTCGCGATGCGGACGTTCCGTACGCTGCTGCGCGCCCGCCGCTGAGGCGGGGGCCGACAGGCCCACGCCGACGCAGGACCGTGAACGCCGGCCGGACCCCGTACACCGGGGCCCGGCCGGCGTTCGTGCGCTCGGGGGTGCGTCAGCCGGCCGTTCCCGGCACGGGTGCGCTCGGTGCCGGCCCCTGGGGCGATACCGGTGTTCCGCAGCACCGCGAGGTGCCGGGCGCCGGTGAAGGGGTGGCCGGTGGCGGGCGGTGGTCGCCGTTCCGCAAGAAGGCGAAGGTCAGGGTCACCGCGAGGAGCAGGGCGACGACGCTGCCGGCGATCGCGAGCAGCGTCTGCTGGCGGTACTTGCCGCCCACCGGCGGTACGTCGGGTGTGGCGGTGCCCCAATTGGACCAGGTGGAGACGACCGGGCCGAAGAGGTTGCCGGGAGCCGGCTCGGCGGAAGGGTCCGGTGCGGAGTCCGGTGCCGAGTCGCCTAATGTCATGGATTCCGGCTCGGGCGGCCGCTGGGCCGCGGCCGCGCGCCGGACGATCTCCGCCGTCAGCGGCTCGGGCAGCCAGTCGGTGACATCGCGCAGGGGCCGTCCGGCGGCCCGCTCGCACAGTCCGGCCAGTTCGGCGGGCTCGGGCCGGTCGGCGGGATCGGCGGCCAGACAGCGCTCCAGTACCGGTCGCAACAGGTCCGGGTAGCCGGACAGGTCCGGTGGCCGGAGGGCGGTGTTGGCGATCCGGGTGGCGAGGCTGATGGGGCCGCCGGGACCGAGTTCGCCGTACGGATGGCGGCCGGTCGCGACCACCGCGGCGAGCAGGCCGAGCGAGAAGATGTCGCTGGCGGGCGTGAGGGCGTCCCCGTTGGCGTGCTCGGGCGACATGTACTGCGGGGTCGTGATGAGGCCGCCGCCACGCGTCGGACGGGTGGATTCGGCGGCCCTGGCTATGCCGAAGTCGGCCAGCCAGGGACCGTCGTCGCTGAGCAGGACGTTGCCCGGCTGGAGATCGCGGTGCACGATGCCGCCGGCGTGCACCGCGCGCAGCCCCTCGGCCACACAGCCGGTCAGCTGCAGGGCGGCGGGGAGCGGCAGCGGCCCGAAGGCGGTGAGCGCGTCGTCGAGGGAGAGGCCGGGTACGTAGGCGGTGGCCAGCCAGGGCCGGTCCCCGGTGGAGTCATGGCCGACGATCGGGACGACGTGGTAGCCCCGGACGTCCCGTGCGGCCCGCACGTCCCGCTGGAAACGCCGGCGGAACTCCTTGTCCCGCGCGTACTCCCGGCGGATCACCTTCAGGGCCGCGGGCTGCCCGCCCGGGGTGTGCGACAGATAGACGGTGCCCAGGCCGCCCTCGCCGATCCTGGCGAGCAGCCGGTACCCGGCGATCTCGCGGGGATCGTCCGGCCGCAGTGCGCCGAGAGCGCCGGGCGCGTCGCCGCTGTCGCTGTCGTTGCTGGCGATGTCCGGCACCCCCGATTGGCGATCGAGGAACGATGCTATCGGTCCGAACTCCTGTGCATGGCAGGGGAATCCGGCCAGGAAAAGGATGCTCCACGGCCGTGTTCCGCCCCGCGGGGACGACTGCGCCCCCGCCCTCCCGGCGGACCGGGTGGACGGGGGCGCGGCTGGTTCGCGGAGTGCGGCCGGTCAGGCCGTCGGAGCCGAGGAGACCAGGACGAACTCGTTGTAGGGGAAGATCTTCCCGGCCGCGCGGGGGAACGGGAAGGAGTACGTGCGCTTCGTGGTCAGACCCGCCTCGTCGGCGTAGGCCCGCAGCTCCTCGAAGCCGACGAAGCGCACATGCGTGGCGTCCGTGCGGTAGCCGGCCTCCTGCGGGGTGATGAGCACCACCGAGCCGCCGGGCTTGAGGTACGGCAGGTACTGGGCGAGCAGACCGGACGCGACGTCCTCGTCCAGGTGCTCCAGCACGTGCGCGCAGAGCAGGCTGTCGAACGAACCGGGCCCGCAGTCCGCGGCCTCGGCCAGCTCCTCCGGGGTGTACGCGGTCAGACCGCGCTCACGGGCGGTCGCCACCGACGTCGGGTTGTGGTCCACACCCACGCTGTCCGGACCGCAGTTCTGCAGGTTCCGGCCCAGTCCGCAGCCGATGTCGAGCACCCGGCCCAGCTTCAGGCGGCGCAGGTTCCAGCGGTACGGGGCCTGCGTGGGAAGCAGCCGCTTGATGCCGGCCTTTTCCAGGGTCGCCAGACGCTCGGTGTAGTTGGCGTCGGCGGTGCTCTTACGGTCCTGCGAGGTGTCGGACATCAGCCGGAGTAGCTTTCTCTGGGATGAACGGGAAGAACGCTGGGTGACGAGAGGCCGGGCCCGGCCCGGGGACCGGCGGCGGGCGACCCTGTCTGAGCCGACCTGGACGGGAGGCACTCTTCTTGAATCCTCCCCCAGCCGAAGCAGGGGGATTCCTGGCTCACGCTGCTCGGTCGCTCAGCGAACAATCGAGTCTGACGCGATCAACACCAGCCGGGGTGAAACCAGCCCGGTTTACGTGAACGCTAGCAGCGCGGAGAACGCAAATACCAGGGCCGTCCGGCACGGTGGCCGGCGGGCTCTCACCCTTGATCGGAAAACAGCAGGTCAGCGACCCGGGAGGCGGCCGAGCCGTCGTCCAGGGGGCAGAAAGCGGTGTGGAAACGGGCATAGCTCTCCGCACTGCGCCGGATGACGGAGTCCAGATCGCGCAACGCGCCGATCAGGTCGTCGGTGCTGCGCAGCAGCGGGCCGGGCGCCTGGGCCTCGAAATCGAGGTAGAAACCGCGGACGGTGTTCCGGTAGTGGTCCAGGTCCGGCGTGAGGAACAGCATGGGGCGCCCGGTGTTGGCGAAGTCGGCCATCACGGACGAGTAGTCGGTGACGAGCACGTCCGCGATCAGCAGCAGCTCGGCGAGATCCGGGTAGCCGGACACATCGCGGGCGAAACCGCCGCCGTTGACCGGCACCCGGTCCGCGACCAGCGGATGGGCGCGCACCAGGAGCACGTGGTCGGCGGCGAGCGCCGACTCGGCGGCGGCGAGGTCCAGGGCCAGGTCCAGCCGGTAGTGCCGGTCGTCGTACGCCCGGTCGTCGCGCTGGGTGGGGGCGTACAGGACGACCCGCTTGTCCGCCGGGAGACCGAGCTGGGTGCGGACCTCCTCGGCGAGCTTGTCCCGGTCGTCGGCGAAGAGCAGATCGGTGCGCGGCAGCCCGGTCTCGACGACCTCACCGTCGTAACCGAGCGCCTGGCGCAGCAGCGGGGTGCTGTACGGGTTCGGGGAGATCAGTACGTCCCACTGGTGGCCGCGCAGGGGCTGCGGCCACAGGTGGGCGAGGTCGGCGCACAGGGTGCCGGCCAGGTCCTGGCCGATGCGTTTGACGGGGGTGCCGTGCCAGGTCTGGACGACCCGCTGGCCCTCGCGCCGCTCGAACCAGGCGGGCAGGTGGGTGTTGGTGACCAGATGACGGCTGCGGGCGAGCGCCTCGTGCCACGCCGCGCTGCCATGGGTGACGGCGCGCACGGTGGGCGGCAGCTGCACACGGGCGTCGCCGACCACCCACAGGTGGTCCAGGGCGGCGCCGCGGCGCACCAGCTCCTCGTGCACGGCGCGCGGCGAGTCGGAGTACTGGCGCCCGTCGAAGCTGCTGTACAGCACGGTGTCGCGCAGCGTACGGGCGCGGGCCTGCGGATAGTGCCGCTCGCGCAGCAGGCGGCCGCGGTACGGGCCGCGGTCCTCCGGCGCCACGGTGGGACCGGCGTCCAGGAACAGCTGGTCGTGGCAGCGGCGGTCCAGCGTGAGGGCCCGGTCGGCGTCCGGCAGCTGCGTCGGGACCGGGAGCGGGAGAGGAAGCGACGGGAACGCGCAGGGGGCCACGTGGACGGGGGTCTCGCCGGTGACGTCGGTGTTCTCCGCGCTGCCGGTGCGCAGGTGGAGGTACCAGTGCCCCTCGGTCGGCGCGGCCTCCGCGGGCCGGACGGTCACGCTGAAACGGTCCCCGTCCGCGGTGACCGGGAAGGCTGCCTCCGCCCGGTGGGTGCCGTGCCGCAGCACCAGTTCGGCTCCCTCGGGGGTCCTGGCCGGCAGTTCGCCCTCGATGAGCAGCGAACCGTCCGCCTGCAGTCCCACCTGGTCGGCCACGGCGCGGAGCGTACGGTCCCGCAGCTCCAGGTCGCCGGCGGCGGTGACCCCGAGGACCAGCTCACGGTGGAGCCCGCCGAGCAGGGGGTCGGTGCCGAGCGCGTACCGGCCGGGCGACAGCGACGGGCCGACGGCGATCCGGGTCGACCCGTCGGCCAGGGTGAAGGCGACGTCCCAGGTCGCGCTCGCCCCGGGGGAGGCGCCCGCCGGGCCGTCGG
>NZ_JAPVLS010000100.1:0-31284 GCF_027158125.1 Streptomyces sp. H39-C1 | reverse complement strand
CGCCACCCCTCCGCGCTCGTCTTCGCCCAATCCATGTGGCGCAGAACCCACCAAACCATCAGCAAACGGATCCACTACGCGCAACGACGCCTACGAGCTCTCCAACCGCCCCTGTAGTACCTGGCGGGTGCGCGATGAGTACGCCGACCCACGACGACCACGACCGGCCCGCTTCCGCCTCGGACGGCATCGTCCTTGAGGTGCCGGGTGCGATGCGCGCCGCCCTGGTCCCGGTGGCCACCTGCGTGGCCGTGCTGGCGCTGCTCACCGCCTATACGACGACGGGCGCGGCCGGTGAACCCCCGGCCCGCATCACCGTCACCGACGCCCGGGTCTTCCGGCCCACCAACACCGAGGCGACCGCGGCCTTCTTCACCCTGCGCAACTCCGGCGGCACCGACGACATCCTGCTGTCGGTGGACTCCCCGGTCCTGGGGCCGGCGATGCTCACCCGCACGGTCGTCCGCGACGGAGCCGGGCGGATGGCGCCCGCAGGCCCGGTCGCCGTGCGCGCGCACAGCGCCGTGACCATGGATCCGGCCGGGCTCGACGTCATGATCCCGCGCCCGCCGCGGCTGCCGCTGGGCGAGCGGGTGCCGTTCGTCCTGCGCTTCCGGGACAGCGGGGAAGTACGGGTCGATGCCGTGGTCGTCCGTCCGGGAGCCTGACCCCGGACGGACGACGGCCCGTCAGCCCTCGGTCACCCCTCCCCCATCAGCTTCCGGATCTCGGTGATGAGGGCGACGAGCGCGGCCCGCTCCGGGATCGTGGTGTCGGGGTGCCAGAGGTCGATCAGGAGGGCGGTGCGCGGCCGGGTGCCGCGGTTCCACGCCTCGTGCTCGAAGGAGTAGTCGAACAGCAGGCACTTGCCCTCCTCCCAGCTCCTGGTCTCACCGGCGACGGTGATGCCGCAGCCCTCCGGGATGTCCACGGCGAGGTGCAGGTTGATGCTGAAGTTCCACAGGTCGTAGTGCGGGGCGATCGACGCGCCGGGCAGCAGTGTGGAGAAGTGGCTCTCCAGGAGCGGGCAGATCTTCCCGGTGTCGACCGCGTACTCCTCGAGCACGCCGAACGCCGTCGGCACGACGTCCGCCGACTCCCGCACCAGTTCTCCCCCGCGGTACAGATACAGCGCCTGCCAGTCCTCCTGGCGCGTCAGGTAGTGCTCGTAGTCGGAGAACGCGGCCCGGCGCTCGGACCAGGCCTGCGCCAACTCGTCCCTGACGGCGGTGTGCGCGGCTTCGAGAGCGTGCACCACGGGGGCCAGCTCCAGGTGTTCGTACGGGTCGTGCCATGGGCGCTGCGAGATCCCGGGCATGATCCACTTCGCGCCCTTCTGCAGCGGGTGCCGATCCTGCCGCCCCGGCTCCAGCATCTGCTCGACGCGCACGATGGCCCCCGCTCCGTACTGCTCCCGCAGCGCGGCGAAGGCCTTCTCTATCTCGGGGGTCATGCGTGGCTCCAGACGTGCTGCTGGGTGATGTGGCGTGAACGGACGGGGTATTCGGCGGTCTCGCGCCCACGGCTGGGGTGCTCCGCGGCGGGGTGCGCCGTGGCCTGGTGCTCCGTGCCGTGCTGCCGGTGCACGGCTCCCGGGTGTGGCGCCGTCTCCGCCGCCTTCAGCAGGACGACCAGGTCGTCGCGGGCGCGGGCGACGCGGGACCGTACGGTGCCGATCGGGCAGCCGGTCGTGGAGGCGGCCTCGGCGTAGGACAGACCGAGCAGCTGGGTGAGGACGAACGCCTCACGGCGTGGCGCCTGCAGCGTGTTGAGGAGTTCGAGCATCGCCACGCCCTCCTCGAAGCCCGGCACCCCGACGGGCTGGGTTCCCTCGGCGGCGCTGCGCCAGTCGACGGCGTCGGAGATACGGGGCCGGGCGGCGGCGTGCCGGTAGCGGTCGATGACGGCCCGGCGGGCGATCGACAGCAGCCAGGTCCGCGCGCCCGAGCGGCCGGCGAACCGCGGCAGGCCGCCCAGCGCCCGCAGGAACGTGTCCTGTGTCAGGTCGTCGGCGCTGTGCACATCGCCGCTGAGATGGGCGGTGAACCGCCAGACGTCGCTGTACGTGGCCTGTACGAAACGCTCGACCGCCGCTGGATCACCGCCGCGCGCGGCCAGCGCCCACTCGGTGACCTGTTCGTCGTCCTTGCGAGCCGACGCCCTCGGGGCGCCCCTCACCAGGGCATGAGTCATCACAAAAGGTCCTTCTCGTGCTGCACGGCCGCACCACGGCGTGAAGCGGCCGTCGGCGAACGGCATCTCAGGACCGGCGGTGTCCGTCCGGACGGGCCCGGTCCGTGTCCCCCGGCCGCGGTCGGCGGGCGGTGGGAGAGATCCGTATGGTCAGGGACCGGCCTGCGCGACGGCGCCCGCCGTGGGCGCGGCGGCGTACGGGCAGGCGGGTACTCCGCCCGTCACCCGGGCGCGCGGCTTTTGTCGGCCGGGCGCGCGGGGACGAGCGGTGTCAGCAGTACTGGGCGGCTGCTGGTGGGCCCCTGCGGGACAGGACGTGGTGCAGCAGTACGCCGCGCAGCGCGTGCGCGGGAGCGTCGTCGGCGGTACGGCGCGGGCACGGCCGGCCGTCGTCCTGGGCTGTGCGGAAGAAGCGGCACAGCACGCGCCAGACGCGTCGCAACGGGGCGGTCATCAGGGCCGACAGGGCCCGTCCGAGACGGAAGGCGCCCGCCTCACCGCGCCACAGCCACAGTCCGCAGACCATGGCGGCGAGCAGGTGGGCGAGGAACATCGTGGTGGAGTCGTGGCCGCCGGGCGCCATGCCCATGAGGTCGGAGGCGGCGGTCGGGCGGCTCTCGGAACCCGACATGCCCATGCCCATGCCCATGTTCATGCTCATGTCCATGTCGCCGATGCGCATGACCGCGGACATCGCGGCGGAGCCGCCGTGCATGCCCGGCATGTCGTGGGACATGAGGCCGGCCGTTCCGCGGCCGAGCGGCTGGGTCAGGCCGAACAGGGTGTGCAGGCCGAGTTGGGCCAGGACGGTGGATCCGGTGACGACCAGAACGCCGCGTTCCCGCCCGGCCAGCCACCAGGCGGCCGAGGCCGTACCGGAGAAGGCCGCGCAGAGCGACCACCACGGAACGGCGACGCCGGAGGCCCAGGAGTGCCCGAGCGCTGCCATCAGCACGCAGACGGCCGCGAACATCGCGGCTCGTGCGGTGCGGGACGCCGGCCCGGTGGTCATGCGGCCATCGTGCCACCCCGGCCCGCCCGGTGGGAGCGATATGGCCCCGGACCTGACCGTTTGTGATGTACGTGATGAGAATCCGGCGGGTTCGGCGGTCGCCGGGCCGGATGGTACGGGGCCGGGGCGTCCTCTTGGTTTCGGTGCCGGTGGCTGCGAGCATGTCGCTCGCCCACGAGTGATCGTGGTTGGCGGAGTATTCACCGTGGTTCCATCCATCGGTCACGGAGGGTTCTCCACCACCTGAGGAGACTGGCAGCGCATCCGCACTGCCACGGACGACCCTGGAGGCCGGCCTCTCATGACCGCCATCGACCGCCGACGATTCATGCAGCTGGCCGGTGGCACCGCCGCCGCCTCCCTGCTGTCGAACAGCATCGCCCGAGCGGCGGAGATCCCGGCGAACCGCCGCACCGGCTCCCTGCGCGACGTCGAGCACATCGTCGTCCTGATGCAGGAGAACCGGTCCTTCGACCACTACTTCGGCACCCTGCGCGGCACCCGCGGGTTCGGCGACCCCCGGCCGGTGGTGCTACCCAGCGGCAAGACGGTCTTCCACCAGTCCGACGGCACGAAGGACGTCCTGCCCTTCCACCCGGAGGCGGACAATCTCGGCCTGCAGTTCCTCCAGGACCTCAACCACGACTGGAACGGCGGCCACGCCGCCTTCAACCAGGGCAAGTACGACCGCTGGGTGCCGGCCAAGACCGCGACGACGATGGCCTACCTGACGCGCGAGGACATCCCCTTCCACTACGCGCTGGCCGACACGTTCACCATCTGCGACGCGTACCACTGCTCGCTGCTCGGCCCCACGGACCCCAACCGCTACTACATGTGGACCGGCTTCGTCGGCAACGACGGCACCGGCGGCGGACCCGTCATCACCAACGCCGAGGCCGGCTACTCCTGGACGACCTACCCCGAGCGCCTGGAGAAGGCCGGGGTGTCCTGGAAGATCTACCAGGACGTGGGCGACGGACTCGACGCCGCCGGCGGCTGGGGCTGGATCGAGGACGCCTACCGGGGCAACTACGGCGACAACTCGCTGCTCTACTTCAACCAGTACCGCAACGCGAAGCCGGGCGACCCGCTGTACGACAAGGCCCGCACCGGCACCGACGCCAAGGCGGGCGAGGGGTTCTTCGACATCCTCAAGGCCGATGTGGCGGCCGACCGGCTGCCCGCGGTCTCCTGGATCGCGGCCCCCGAGGCCTTCACCGAGCACCCGAACTGGCCGGTCAACTACGGCGCCTGGTACATCTCCCAGGTGCTGGACGCGCTGACGTCCAACCCCGAGGTGTGGAGCAAGACCGCGGTCTTCATCACCTACGACGAGAACGACGGCTTCTTCGACCACGCCGTGCCGCCGTACCCGCCGTCCTCCCCGGCGCAGGGCAAGTCGACCGTGGACATCACGGGCGAGCTGTTCACGCCCACCGGAACCGACCACAGCGTGCCCGGCGCCTACGGCCTGGGGCAGCGGGTCCCGATGTTCGTGGTGTCCCCGTGGAGCAAGGGCGGCTGGGTCAACTCCCAGGTCTTCGACCACACCTCGATCATCCGGTTCATCGAGCAGCGCTTCGGCGTCCACGAGCCGAACATCTCGCCCTGGCGCCGGGCGGTCTGCGGCGACCTCACCACCGCGTTCCAGTTCGGCAGGACCGACACCAGGGTCCCGTCGCTCCCCGACACCGCGGGCTACGTGCCGCCGGACCGGGACCGGCACCCCGACTACGTGCCGGCGCCCCCGGCCAACCCGGTGCTGCCGAAGCAGGAACCCGGTCTGCGCCCGGCCCGCGCGCTGCCGTACGACCTGGCCGCCGACGCCGGGGTCGACGTCAAGGGCCACCGGCTGAAGATCGACTTCGCCAACCACGGCAAGGCCGGCGCGAACCTGTACGTCACCTCCCCGACCAACACCGACGGCCCGTGGACGTACACCGTCGAGGCGGGACGACGGCTGTCCGACAGCCTGGCCATCGCTCCGGCGGGGCACAGCGCCTACGACTTCACCGTGCACGGCCCCAACGGCTTCCTGCGGCAGTTCGCGGGTCACGCCGGCAGCCGGGGCCCGGAGGTCACCGCGGCCCATGACGGCAGCAGCGGCCAGGTGCGGCTGGTGCTCAGCAATCCGGGCACGACGACCGTCAAGCTCACCGTCAAGGACGGGTACGGGCACGAGCGCCCGGCCACGTACCGGCTGCGGCCCGGCGCGCGCGCCGTCCACACCGCGCACCCGCGCCACAGCCACGACTGGTACGACCTGACGGTCTGCTCCGAGCAGGACGGCGGTTTCCTTCGCCGGCTGGCCGGCCATGTCGAGACCGGCAAGCCCGGTACGAGCGACCCGGCGATCGCCACGCGCTGACCGCTGCTCCCGCTGTTCCTTCGTCCCTCCTCTGCTAGACGGTCAGAGCCGGCCTGGCGAGCGCCGGGTCCTGGCGGAGGATCGACTGCTGGAGCCGGGCCAGTTCATGGCCCGGCTCCACCCCCAGCTCGTCGATGAGCATCGCCCGGGTCGTCCTGAACAGCGCGAGTGCCTCCGCCTGCCGGCCCGAGCGGTAGAGCGCCAGCATGAGGCCGGCGCGCGGCCCCTCCCGCAGCGGGCATTCGCGGATGACGCCCTTCAGCAGGGCGACGGCCTCCTCGTTCCGGCCGAGTGCCAGGGAGGCCGTCGCCAGGTACTCGGTCGCGGACGTCCGCAACTCCTCCAGCCTCGCGATCTCCGCGGCGAGCGGCTCATGATCGGCGAGACCGGCCATCGCGGGCCCGCGCCACAGCCGCAGCGCCCTGGTCAGACAGCGGTACGCCTCCATCGCTCGGCCCGCCTCGAGCAGCGACCTGCCGTCCGACACGAGCCGCGCGAACCGGACTCCGTCGACCTGTTCGTCCGGAGCGTGCAGTGAATACCCGCCGGGAACGCTGCGCACCAGGCGCACCGATCCGTCGGGCGGCCCCGGTTCCAGGAGTTTCCTGAATCGCGAGACATAACTCTGGAGACTGTTGACGGCGCTGGGCGGCGCCTCGTCCCCCCATACGTAGTCGATGAGCCGGGGCACCGGAACGAATGTGTTGCGGTGCATCAACAGAGCTGCCACGACAGCCTGTTGTCTACGCCCTCCCGGGCTGATCGAACGGTTTTCGTCGGCGATGGTGACAGGTCCGAGTAAGCGGAACTCCATGGTCTCCCCCCAGACCGATGGTGCGTCTTTCACGGTCATTGTTTAACACGCGCATCTCATGGATGAGAAGTAGGCCTGGTACGCACCTTGCACGCAAGTTGCACGAATTCTGCAAGGTCACCCGGGGACTGTGTCTTTACCGGCTCCAACGGTGGAGCCGACGGGGGTGATTCACATGTCCGCAGACCCATTATCGGCGCAAACGGTACAAGGAGATCCCGACGCGGTCATGCGGACCGCGGCCGGGCAGGTCGGCGTCCATGAGGGCCGCGATCACGGCGCCTGGAACAACATCCAGCGGTACAGCGACGAGGTCCCCGGCCTGGAGTGGTCGCAGGGGCAGCCCTGGTGCGCGACCTTCGTCTCCTGGGTGGCGCTGCGCGCCGGCGCGGCCGCCCTGTTCCCGCGTACCGCGTCGTGCGCCACGGGCGTCGCCTGGTTCAAGGAGCGCGGGCGGTTCTCGGAGTATCCGGCGGTA
Source organism: Streptomyces sp. H39-C1 (assembly GCF_027158125.1). Taxonomy (NCBI): domain Bacteria; kingdom Bacillati; phylum Actinomycetota; class Actinomycetes; order Kitasatosporales; family Streptomycetaceae; genus Streptomyces; species Streptomyces sp. H39-C1. The sequence goes on along the minus strand of NZ_JAPVLS010000100.1, from coordinate 24,416 downwards.
GGAGCCCAGGTCTTCTACGGTGTCGGCGGTTCTGAGCACACCGGCGTGGTGGAGCGGTTCGACGCCACGCGCATCTACACCATCGAGGGCAACACCAACGTGAACGGCTCCGCCGAGGGCGACGGGGTCTACCGGCGGGTGCGCGAACGCACCTCGCCCCGGGTGTACGGCTACGGCTACCCGAAGTACCCGGGCGGCATCGCCTCCGCCGATCCGGCCTGGCCCCGCCCGACACCCACCCCGCACCCGCCCGCCCTGGAACCGTTCCCCGGTGCGCAGTGGTTCCACACCGCTCCGCACAGCCCGGTCATCACGGCGATGGGCCGCCGGCTGGTGGCCGAAGGGGTGGCGTTGTACAGCCAGGGGCCCGGCCCGCAGTGGACGGATACCGACCGGCGTTCGTACGCGAAGTTCCAGCTGAAGATCGGTTACCGGGGTTCGGACGCCGACGGCTGGCCCGGTCCGGTTTCCTGGGCGAAGCTGCGCGTGCCTAATACCTGACCTTTCGCCCGGAATTCCCTCTTCGAATTCCCGTCCCACGTACATGAGTTCGCATTTCTGCGACGCGAGGGAATTCCACTCCGGAAGGTCGCCATGCCTCGATCCAGCACACCCAGGAATCCTGCGCCGACGCAGCCGGCCGCGCCCTCCGTCTCCCTGCCCAAGGGCGGCGGAGCGGTGCGCGGGATCGGTGAGAAATTCGCCGCGAATCCGGCAACCGGAACGGGTCGGATGACCGTGCCGATCGCGACGAGCCCCGGCCCGTCCGCGCTGGACCCCGACTACGGCGAGCACGGCACCGGGACTCCTCGCTCCGAGGAGGACGGCGCGTGGCTCTGCCGCCGACGCCGTCGACGAGATCTTCCTCGTCGTCAACTACACGATCACCTGAACGGGCACGGCGTCGGTCGGGGCCCTGCGGGAGGGTCCTAACCGACGTCGATGCCGTACTCCCGGACCAGCGCTTCCAGCCCGCCCTCGTATCCCTTGCCGCCGATGACGAACTCCCAGTCGCCGCTGGCCCGACGGCGGAAGGAGCCGAGGATCAGCGCGGTCTCCCCGGCCCGGCCGTCGGAGACCTCCAGCCGGTCGAGTTCGGCTCCCGAACCGTCGGACAGCCGGATGAAGGAGTCGGTGAAGCCGGCGAGGTCGGCGTGCGGATTGATCTCGGGGTCGATCGACACCGCCAGCACGAGCCGGTCGGCACTCGCGGGAAGGGCGTCGAAGGCGACCCGGACGGCCGCCTTGTCCCGGGCGGGCCGGGACACCGCCCGCACTGCCCCGTCGGGAGTCTGCGCGTTGTTGAAGAAGACGAAGTGGTCGTCGCTCAGCGCGCGGTTCCCCCGGCAGACGAGTGCGCACACATCCAGCGCGACGCCACCCGACCAGGACATTCCCAACAGGTTGTACTCGGTGTCAGGGACGGCCGCCGCGGCCGGTGGAGTCGTCCGCTGGGCGGGCACCGCGGGGCCGCCGCCGAGCCGGCCGCGCAGCCCGTGGCGGCCCAGCAGATCGACGAGCTCGGGGCCGGAGATCAGCGTCAGCGGTTTGCCGCTGGCGAAGGTGTAGGAGCCGGGGCCGTAGCCCGAGGTCGTCACCAGGACGCCCTTGATCGCCCCCGCCCCCTGCACCGTTCCGAACAGATCGCGTACGGCGGTGGGCGGCACGGTGTGGCGGTATCGCTTCACCTGCACGATGATCGTGCCGCCGCTGATGGGGTCCGGGTCCAGCGCCTCGACGTCGACACCGCCGTCGTTGGAGCGCTGCGTCATGACCGCCTGCATGCCGCGGGCCCGGAACAGCTCCGCCACCAGCGACTCGAACTCGATGGGGTCCATCTCGAAGAGGTCCGGGTCCTCCCCTCCCCCGTGCGAGACCGTGCCACGGCCCAGGTCCGCCGGAACCGCGCCCGGCCGCACCACGGTGCGCTGGTCGGGGCGCGCGGACAGCTTGCCGCCCAGGCCGTCGACGAGACAGTCCACCGCGCTGACCTGCACCAGGTTCAGCCGCTCGAAGACCTGGCGGTCCGCCGCGACCGTGGCGAGGAAGAGCTGGGCGCGCAGTCCGGTCGAGGGGTCGTGGTCGTCCACGAAACCGTTGAGCGTGACCGAGTCCAGCGTGCCGAACTCGTCCGCCGCGAACAGCTCGCGCAGCGCCAGCAGCACGCACTGCGCCACCACGTCCCGGTAGACGGCCCGGCGCTGCCCGACCGGCCTGGCCGTCTCCTTGTCCTGGTCCGCGCCCGGCATGTACCGCACCAGCTTGGCCTCCGGCACGATGTCGTAACCCGGGAGTTCCCAGTTCAGCACGAGGCGGCGGGCGGCCGCGTCGTAGGCGCACGACACCTGGCGCGGGAATCCCTCCGGCCAGGCCGTGGAGGCGTACAGCGCCGCGGAGAAGTACTCCACCACCGTCTCCGGGTCCCCCCGGCGCATCCCGCTCACGTTCTCCGCGATACCGGTGTTGTGCCGGCGGATCTCCGCCAGCTGGGTGGCGCGCCAGGCGTCGTACTGCCGCCCGTGCGACGTCAGTTGCTGCTGCCGCTGCGCCTCGGCGGTCCGCGCGGCCGCCAGGTCGTGCTCGTACCGGGCCTGGGCCTCCTCCTGGGCCCGCCGGCCCGAGCCGAAACCCCAGCCGGACTGCGGGCGGTAGGCGCTCTGCTGCGGCATCGGGACGGGGACGGCGAGCCTGCCGGGGGCGAACGGCTCCAGCTGCTCGGACCGGAGCAGGGCCGACGTGCGGAACGCCGGGGCCCGGCAGCCCGTCGCGAGCAGCCGGGTCAACGACTCGACCCGCGCGTCCAGTTCCTCGGTACGCCGCCTGGCGTCCGCCTCGCGGCGCTGCCGGTACGCGGCCTGCTGCTCCCGGTTGCTGCGGGCGAGTTCCCGTTCGGCGTAGCGCTGTTCCCGTTGATGCGCTTCCAACTGGCGCTGCCTCTGCCGCTGCGCCTCGGCCCACACGCCCATCGACCGGTTGGAGCGACTACTCATCCGGGCACACGCCCTCCCCCCGGGTCGCATCACGGACCCGGAACTGTGCACTGGCACACCCACCAGCAGTACGGCATTTCGCGGTGATCCGACTCTAGTCGGCGTCCGGCCGGTTGATACCTGTTCAGGTCGTTTCCGGGTCGGGACCGCGATGGAAACGGCCGTCGAGGAAGAGCAGCGGCGCGCCGGGCTCCGCGTGGTGGTCGAGCACCTCTCCGATGAGGACGAGATGGTCCCCGGCGGGGACGATACGGTCGCGGCGGCAGATCAGGGTGCCGATCGTGCCGTCGAGGAGCGGTACCCCGTAGGGTCCCGGCCGGGTGGTGAGGCGTTCGAAGCGGTCGCCGGGGCCGGCGAAGCGGGCCGCCAGTTCGCGCTGGTCGGCGGCGAGCAGATGCACCGCGAAGTGCGGGGCGGCGGTGAAGGCGGCCCGGTGGTTGGACGCGCGGTTGAGGCACCACAGGACCAGCGGCGGGTCGAGGGACAGGGAGGTGAAGGAGTTCACCGTCAGTCCGGCCGGGCGCCCCCGGCGGACGGTGGTGACGACCGCCACACCGGTGGCGAAGCGCCCGAGCACCGACCGCAGCGGCCGCTGCTGCTCGCGTACCGCTTCGTCCGTCGTCACCGCTCCGTCCGCGCTCATCGCGCGGCTGCCGCCTTGCGCCGGCAGGTGTCCAGTGCCTCGGTGATGTCGGAGTCGTCCGGTGCCAGCCCGGCGGCGATCTCCAGGTCGGCGAGGGCTTCCTCCCAGTGGCCGGTGTCCTGGTGGACGAAGGCACGGTTGTAGCGCAGCGCGGGGTCGTCCGGCTGCAAGTCCACGGCGTGGCCGAGGTCGAGGGCGGCGGTGTCCAGTTCGCCCATGTCGTAGGCGAGGGCGGCGCGTCCGGACAGTGCCGTGATCATGTCCGGATCAGCGGTGAGCGCGCGGTCGAACGCGGCCCGGGACTCCTCGAACTCCTCGCGTTCCGCGTGCACCTGGCCCAGGACCGCGTGCAGATACGGGTTGTCGGGCTCGTAGCCGAGGCCGGTGTTCGCGTCCTGCTCGGCCGCGTCCAGCTCGCCCGCCTCCAGCAGCAGACCGGCCCGGTTGACGTACGCGTCGACGAACTCCGGGACGAGTTCGAGTACATAGCTGAAGTCGGCGAGCGCGCCCTCGGTGTCACCCTCGTTGAGCCGGAGGTCGCCGCGGTTGTAGTAGATCTCCGGGAACGGCGGGGAGAGCCGCATGGCCCTCGCGTAGTCCTCGAACGCCTCCTCGGGGCGGCCCAGCCGGCGCAGGATGTTGCCGCGTTCCAGGTAGTGCTCGGCGTGGTTGGGGTCCTCCCGGATGACGATCGCGTAGTCCGCGAGGGCTTCCTGGATGCGGCCGAGACTGAGGTAGACCCGGGCCCTGTTGTTCTTCAGCACCGAGCGGTGCAGGACGTGCTCGTCCGGGCCGAGCAGCTCGTCGAGGCTGCTGATCGCCTCGTCGACCAGCCGCAGCGCCTCGGTCGGCTCGCCGAGATTGACCTCCACCAGGGCCAGGCCGTTCTTGTAGAAGGCGCTCTGGAAGGCCCGGTCGCTGCGGTTCTCGATCAGTGACGCGGTGGCGATGGCGGAGTTCAGCCAGGCCTTGGCCTTGAACTCGTCGCGGTCCTCGGGGTCGTTGTGCCGGGTGTAGAGCATGGCCGTGTTGTAGGCGGCGGCCATGTGGACGGCGGGCTTGACGGAGTTCAGCCGGGCCTGGTCGTCCAGCTTCTCGGCCTCGTAGGTGCGGCCGAGGATGGAGAGGGAGAGCGTCACGCCCTTGGTGAACGCCCACCAGCGGTCGTGTTCCGTCCGGGGGTCGACGAGCGCCAGTCCGCGCCGGCCGTAGTCGACGCACGCCTCGTAGAATCCGTTGCACAGGCTGTGGTCCATGGCGTGGAAGACCGCGGGAACGCCCGCGCCGCCGGGGTCGGAGCCGTGCTCCAGGTGGTAGGCGATGGCGCCGAGGCGGAGCGACTCCTCGTCCCGTTCGGCGAGTTCGGCGGCGCGCCGGTCGTGCAGCAGTGCCCGTGCCGCGGGGTCGAGTGCCTCGTAGGCCGCGCGCGGCGCCGGCTCGTCGGTGGTGCAGTCCGAGGCGACATAGGCCCACGCGTCGGCGGGCCCGCCCGCCGCGTCGGCCTGACGGACCTCGGTGACCCGGGCGCGGGCTGCGAGGACGGCGAGCAGGGCCTCGTCGGCGGGTCCGGTGCCGCCGCTGCGCACGACGACGGTCAGGTGCGCGGGGTCGATCCGGCGGACCAGTGCGGTGAGGAACTCCAGGTCGGTGGCCTCGGCCCGGTCGGCGTTCTCCACGACGAGGACGCGCGGCCCGTCGGCGGCCAGGCCGTCGCGGACGAACTCCACCAGGCCGTTGGAGATACGCGTGGTGCGCAGCCGGGCGTAGTAGCGGGTGCGCTCGGCCGGGAGCGCCATGGAGGTGAGCGTCTCGCGGGAGTTGGGGACGACGGAGCGGAGGTCCGGCGCGGCGGAGAGCAGTTCGATGTCGTACCGCTCGACCAGCTTCCGGTCGCGGAGCAGGACGTCGGGCACCATGGCGCGTACGAGGGTCCCGGCCGCGGTGTACGGTCCGCGCAGTCCGCGGTGCGCGTTCACGACCATGACCGGTCCGGCCGGCAGGCCGAGCCGTTCCATGGCGGCCTCGCGGTCCCGGACCAGCCCGCCGCGGACCCAGTGGTGAGTGGGGACAACCTCGTTCATGCGGACTGCTCCTCTGCGTCGCGTCGTACGGCGTTCCGGTGGGCTGCGGTCGGTGCGGGCCGTGGTCGGTGCCGGCCTCGGTTCAGCTGGCGGTGGCGGGGGTGCGGCGGCGGTAGCCGCGGACGGCGAGGATGCCAGCGAGGATCAGCTCGCCGAAGTTGAGGATCAGGAAGACCGTCACGTCCAGGACGTTCAGCGGCGAGATGTCGGAGAAGAGCTTTCTGACGGCCATCTCGGTGATCCGGATCGCGGCGGGGACGACGGCGGTGATCAGCAGGCCGGTGAGGACCGCGTAGCCCGTGACCATGAGCCAGACGTACCAGCGGGCGACCTCGCGGTCGCGCGGGGTCCAGGTCTCCGCGTCCACGATCTTGTCGCGCCGCCCGATCAGGCCGTAGAGCCGGTTCTGCAGCATGCCCTTGGCGACGGTCTGCAGATCGTTGCAGCCCAGCACCGTGGTGGCGAGGTAGTACAGGTCGGTGCGCAGGAAGAAGTAGAACTGCCAGGCGAAGCGGAGCAGGGTGCCGAAGGCCATCGCGAGCAGGAAGCGGCCCATGAATCCGGCGAAGCCGTCGGACGAGACCAGGGGCACCGCGGCGAGCGTCAGCCCGGTGACGACCAGGACGTCGACGAGCATGCCCGCGAGCATCGGCAGGTAGCGCTTGCGCCGGGGCACGGCGACGAGGCCGTCCAGCTTGGTCAGGAAGACGACGTAGTAGAAGCGCCGGCCGATGCTGAGGGAGGAGTTGAGGCCCAGTCTGCGTCCGGCCAGTGCGTGGTAGGACTCGTGCAGCAGGATCCACGGCGCCTGGCCGAGGACGTTGCCGAGGGCGAGCGCCACCAGGGACGAGCTGGTGAAGAAGATGTTGTGGTAGGTCGGGACCACGGCCGGTTCACGGAACATGGCGACGATGCCGGCGATGAACAGCAGTCCGTACAGCACCCAGGCCACGGGAGAGAAGAGCGCCCGGCCGAGCCGCTGCCAGCGCACCGCGCCCGCCTCGACGACCTCCTCGCCGTCCGGCACGAGCAGTTCGAAGGCCTCCAGGACTTCGAGGAATTCCACCATGTCCACGGTCTCGCCGTACTGGGTGTTGTACCAGCGGGCGGCGTCGTTCGGGGTCTCCCCGGTCTCCAGGCGGCGCAGCAGCGCCGCGCCGTCGGCGGGGAAGAGGCCGTAGGAATCGATGTCGGCCCGTCCCACGGTGACCTCGTCGCCTTCCTCGAGGAAGGTCAGCGGGTACAGCCTCAGGGGTCGGTCGAGGTCCACTGCCGCGGCGTCCATCACTACCTCACTGTCACTGGTCCGCAGAAGTGCCGGTCCGGGCCGCGGACACCGTGGCCCGGACCGGCTGGAGCTCCACGAGCCGCGGCGGACCGGTCTCGACCGGCTCGCCGCGGCCCGTAAGGGTTGGGTCAGGCGAGGACGGGCGTGCCACCGCAGTAGCAGGACGTCGCGGCGGAGGTCAGACGGACGGTGCCGGCCTTGCGGACAACGATCTTCTTCATGTTGTGCTCCTTTTCCGTGATGTGACGCATCGTCGGGCGCGGTCGCGCCCGACGCTCCCGGCAGCCGGGAGGGTCTGTGTGGCGCAAAGGAACAGAGACTGATGTGAATGAGATTTGCTCCCTCATTCATCTCCGCTGACAGGCTGGCACGCGTCCTCCCGGCCGTCAACAGTCGGACACGGCGTACATCTGACAGGACGACAGATCGGATGTCAGGCCAACAATCGCTCGTTTCAAGCCAGTTGGGGAGTCCCTCGGGACCCGGCGAACATGCACCCGGTCTCCACAGCCAAGGCGGTCAGAACCCGCGCGTCACCAACTAAGATGCGTGAGACGCAGAGCGGACCCCACCCGCGCTTACCACAGGCGATACGCAGGGCACTCGACCAAGGGAGGTATGCGGTGCCTGATCCGATGTCCGGCACCCCGACGCTCGCGGACAAGATCGACCGGCTGTTCGACGTCGTCCGCGGACCGGACCACACGCCGTACACCCACGAGGAAGTGGCGCGGGCGTGCCGCGAGGCCACCGGGGAGAGCTTTTCAGCCACTTATTTGTGGCAACTGCGCACGGGCCGAAGGGACAATCCGACCAAACGTCACCTCGAAGCACTGGCTCAATTCTTCCAGGTGCCGCCGATGTATTTCTTCGACGACCAACAGAGCGCCCAGATCGCGCAGGAGCTCCAGCTCCTCGGGGCGCTGCGGGACGCAGGAGTACGCGAGGTGGCGTTGCGCGCGGTCAACCTGTCGCCCGAGGGCCTCGGCACCATCAGCGACATGATCGAAGTCATTGCCCGCAGAGAGGCGGGATTGCGCCGCGCGGACTGATATCCACTGGTCCACCCCTGGGCATAGGATCGCTCATCGCTCATATCGCTCATGAGTGGTTGCTGATCGTTGTGCGGTGCCTTGCCCGGGGAGGGTCTTATGGGGGACTACGCGGAACAGCAGAACAAAATGTTGTGGCGGCGATGTCGGCGAACCGTGGCGGCGCTGCCACTGCCACGGCCGTTCGACGCCACCGGCTTCACCGACGCACTGGCGGAACAGCGGGGCCGGCCCCTGGTGCTGGTGCCGTTACCGCCCCACGCGTGCACACCCTGCGGCATGCTGGTGACCACCGACCGGGCCGACTACATCGGCTATCCGACCAGCACCAGCGCCCTGCATCAACAGCACATACTGCTGCACGAGGTGGGACACCTCGTCTGCGGCCACACCGGCGTCGCGCACCTCGGCTCGTCGGCGTCGCGGGTGCTGCTGCCGCATCTGTCGGGCGAGCTGGTCCGGCGGGTCCTGGGGCGCAGCGTCTACTCCGACGCCCAGGAGCAGGAGGCCGAGCTCATCGCCTCGCTCGCCCTGCACCGTCCGGCCCGCAAGGTCAGGCGCTCACGCGAGGCCTGGTTCCCCTTGGAGGGCAGCCTCGACATCGCCGAGGCGTTCGCCCGGCTCGGGCCGATCGTCGGACTCGCCGGCGCCGCCCCGATCCGGACCACCGCGGTCGTCGGACCCTTGCGCACGCTTCCCGGTCGGACGTTTCCCGGTCCGGGGACCGATAGGTGACCGACGCGGTCGCCTTGACCGGCTGCTTGATCGTCCTGGCGGGCGTCTGCTGGCGGCTTCTCACCACCCGGGGGACTCCGACCGGCACTCCCGTACGCCATCTGTTCGGCTGTGCGGTGTCCATGGGGAGCTCGCTCGCCGTCCTGGCCCCGGCGACGACCCGGCTGGCGGGCCGGGCCGGGCCGTTCGCGCTGTGGACCGCGCCCGCGGGACAGTGCTGCAATCTGGCGGCGATGGCGTTCCTCGCGCTGGTCGCGCGCTCGGCGGGGACCGAGCCGTACAGCCGCACAGCGGTCCGCCGGCAGCTCACCGGCACGTCGGTGGTCATGGTCGCCAGCCTGGTCGCGTATCTGTGTGCCGGGGTGACCCGCGACGGCCGGGACCTGGTCGCGGCCGACGGGCGCGAGGGGTTCCTGGCGGCGTACAACACCCTGCTCACGCTGCACACCGCCTGGTGCCTGATGGTGTTCATCGTGCTGATCCGGCGCTGCACCCGGTACATCCGGTCGCGGCTGCTGCGCGGCGGGCTCGGACTGATCACCGCGAGCGCGGCCCTGGGGCTGCTGTGGACGGTGTGGAGTCTGGGCGATGTGCTCTCCGCGCTGGGCACCGGCCGCGAGGACGGCTGCGAGAGCACGGTGTCGGCGCTGGCCGGCATGGTCTGCCTGGCACTGGGGCTGGGCGGGACGATGTCCTCCGCGTGGGGGCCACCCGTGGCGGCCCGCGTCCGGCGGGGGCTGGTCCGGCTGCGGGCCTGGCGCGGCTACCGCTGGATCGGCCCGCCCTGGAGCGCGGCGTACGACGCGGCCGCCGGGTTACGGGACCGGCTGCCGAACGGGCGGGCGCTGCCCACCCCGGCCGGCTGGCTGCGGGCCTGGCACGGCTACCGGCGGATCGGTCCGCTGTGGACCGCGATGCACGCCGCGCTGCCGGAGATCACCCTGGCCGGGCCCGCCCTGCGGCTCGGCCGCATCCTGCCGCTCGGCGCCCAGTTCGCGCTGTACCGCCGCATCATCGAGATCCGGGACGGGCATCTGGCGCTGCGCCCGTACTTCCATCCGGAGGTCGCGGCCTGGACCGCCGAGGCGGAGGGGTCGGGCCTGGACGCGGCCTCGGAACGGCTGGCGCCCATCGTGGAGGCGGCGACCATCGCCGCGGCCCTGGAGGCCGCCCGCTCGGGACGCCGCTCCACCCCGGGCGGTTGTGAGGGGTACGTACCGCCGAAGGTCCGGGCGAGTGTCGAGGCCGAGGCGGCCTGGCTCATGCAGGTCTCGGACGCCTTCATCGGCTCCCCCGCCGTCGAACGGGTCCGCTGCCGGGTCAGGGCCGGCCTGGTCGACGGCCGCACGGTCGACGGGTACCCGGTCACCGACGGCCCGGCAGCGGCCCGCGCGGCGTTACAGGACCGGGGTGTGTCCATGCCCCCGGACTGAGACGGCTCCCCTGGGCCCGCCGTTCAGCGCGGGCCACCGGGGCGCGGAGGTTCTTCCCGTCCGGCCTCCGGCTTCCCCGCGGCGGCGCCGACGCCCGCCCGGAGCACCGGGTCGGGTTCGCCGCGGCGGACGGAGCCGGGGGCACGGCGGGTCGGGCGGTGCGGCCTGAGCTGAGATGAACTGAGCTGCCAGGGCACGCTGATGACCATGACCCCGGGGGTGAACAGCAGCCGGCTCTTGAGCCACAGCGCGGACTGGTTGTGCAGCCCGTTCTCCCACCAGTGCCCGACGACGTACTCGGGGATGAACACGCTGACGATGTCGCGCGGGCTGGCGCGGTTCAGCGACCGCACGTATCCCACGACCGGCCGGGTGATCTCCCGGTAGGGCGACGCCAGGGTCTTGAGCGGCACCTGCACGTCGAAGGTGTCCCACGCGGTATGCAGCGCCTTCGTCTCGTCGCGGTCGACGTCGACGGTGAGGGCTTCGAGGGTGTCGGGGCGGCAGGCGCGGGCGTAGGCCAGGGCTCGCAGCGTCGGTTTGTGGATCTTGGAGACCAGCACGATGGCGTGCACCCGGGCCGGCAGCGCCAGTTCCTCCGCCGGTTCGGTGACCGCCAGTTCGGCGGCGGTTCTGTCGTAGTGCCGCCGGATGGCGCGCATGTTCACCCACAGGACCACCGCGGCGATCACCGCCAGATACGCGCCCTCGGTGAACTTGGTGATGAGCACGATCACCAGCACCAGTCCGGTGACGAACGCCCCGACACCGTTGATCACCCGTGCCGTCCGGTGCCGGCGGCGCTGGGCCGGATCGGTCTCGGTGCGCAGCGCGCGGTTCCAGTGCCGGACCATCCCGGTCTGCGAGAGCGTGAACGAGGTGAAGACGCCCAGGATGTACAGGTGGATCAGATTGGTGACCGACGCGTGGAAGGCCCACAACAGGGCGCCTGCGACGACGGCCAGCGCGACGATGCCGTTGGAGAACGCGAGCCGGTCACCGCGGGTGTGCAGCTGACGGGGCAGGTAGCGGTGCTGCGCCAGGATCGACGACAGCAACGGGAAACCGTTGAAGGCGGTGTTGGCGGCCAGCACCAGCACCAGGGCGGTGGCGGCCTGGATGAAGAAGAAGCCGAAGCTGTGTTCACCGCCGAAGATCGCGGCGGCCAGCTGGGCGATGACGGTGCGCTGCGGAGTGGTCGCGCAGTCCCCGGAGAAGCCGGTCAGCCGGCAGGTGTCCTCGGTGATGTGGACGTCCGAGATCATCGCGATCGCGGTGATGCCGGAGAACATCACCACCGCGATCAGGCCCATCGCGGTCATGGTGGAGGCCGCGTTGCGGGACTTGGGCTTGCGGAACGCGGGCACGCCGTTCGAGATCGCCTCGACACCGGTCAGTGCGGTACAACCGCTGGAGAACGCGCGCAGCCCCAGCATCAGCAGCGCCAGACCCGCGAGGTTGGTGTCGCCCGGCTCCGGCGTGATGCCGTACGCGGCGGACTCCGCCACCGGCGCGTCGCCCACCAGCCAGCGGAACAGTCCGGTGGCGCACATGATCAGCACGCCCGCGATGAACAGATAGGTGGGAGCGGCGAACGCCCGCCCCGACTCCCTCGTCCCCCGCAGGTTGATCGCCGCCAGCAGCGCGACGAAGGCGACCGCCATCACGGTCCGGTACTCGTTGACGGACGGGATCGCCGAGATGATGTTGTCGACGCCGGAGGCGACGGACACCGCGACGGTCATCACGTAGTCGACGAGCAATGACGCGGCCACGACGAGCCCGGCGGACGGGCCGAGGTTCGTGGCGACCACCTCGTACGATCCGCCGCCGGACGGGTAGGCGTGCACGACCTGCCGGTAGGAGAGCACCACGACGGCCATCAGCCCGACGACCGCCATCGCCACCCAGGTCGTCAGGTGCAGATACGCCAGCCCGCCGAGGGTGAGGACCAGCAGGATCTCCTGCGTGGCGTACGCGACCGACGACAGCGGGTCCGACGCAAAGATCGGCAGCGCCAGCCGCTTGGGCAGCAGCGTCTCCTGCAACCCCTCGCTCGGCAACGCCCGCCCGATCACCAACCGTTTGACCGCATCCACGATTCTTGCCACGCGGGTGAGCGTAAGGGCAGGCCAGGACTCTTGATCAGCGCCGCGCGGCGGCTCCGGTCCCCGTGGTCCGGGCGGCCCAGTGCCCGCCGTGCCGCGGCGCTCGCGGCGGAAGGTCAGCGGCGCCGGCGCAGCGGGGTCGCGCGCCGTGGGCTGACGATCTGGAGGGCGAGGGAGGCGGGTGGTTCGGTCTCGCCGGGGCCGCCCGACGCCACCCAGGCGAGGATGTCGTCGGTGGAGCCGTCATCGGTGGCGAAGCCGATCCATACGGCCCGGCCGCCCTTGCGGCGTCCTTCGGCGGACGGCTGGACGACCACGATGTTCGCCTGGTCGCAGGGCCCCAGGCAGTCGGTGGTGCGCAGCGCGAGCCGGCCGCCGGAGTCCGCGGCCGCGGCGCTCAGCCGGTCCAACTGCCGCTGGTGGTCGGTGCCCGGGTGCTTGCTCGCATTGCCGCAGCAGCACCCCCGGCACACCACCAGGGTGCAGGGCCGGGCCGCGTACGGCGTGGGAAAGGGGGCGGTCACGCGGACTCCTTCGGCTCCGTGCCGGGTCCCGGCACAGCGCGGCGCGACCGACAGCCCGCCGGGGCGGGCCCCGGCGGGCTGTCGGTCGTGTCAGGTGGACGTCGGTCGGTGTCAGCCGGCGGAGGCGGCCGTCCGTGCCGCCGTGTTGCTCTCGCTGTTCGCCTCCGCGGCCTCGCTCTTGGCGGGCCGGGGGGTGAGTACGCGTTCGGCGAGATAGCCGAACGTCAGGGCGAAGGCGGTCCACAGGGTGAGTTGGATGGCCACGGCCGCAAGGCGGAACTGCCACAGGAGAGTGGCGGAGAAGTCCGCGGGCACTTCGTTGATCGCGGGCAGGAACGCGTAGGCCAGCCCGATGGCGACCAGATACGCGACACCGGCCACGACACTGGCGTACCAGGTGGTCAGCCGCGGTGCCAGCCGCTTGCCGAGGATGACGGCGGCCACCGCGAGCAGCACGCTCAGCGCGATCATGAGGAAGTACAGGGTGGTGCGTTTACCGATGGTCTCCGGGTCGCCGATCGACGGCGGGTTGGCCGGATACTTCAGGAACGGCACCACGTAGACGGTGAGCAGCGCCGCGCCCGAGATGAGCACGGCGGTGGCCCGCGGGGAGAAGCGGCCGACGCGGCCCAGGGCGAAGCAGAACGCGAGGGCCGCTATCCCGCCCAGCGAGACGCCGAAGATCAGAACGCCGGTCGCCAGTCCCGCGGTGGACTGCAGGGAGCGGCTGACGATCTCCATCTCGTGTTCGTGGGAGTGGGAGTCCTCGAAGGCGATGGCCGCGTCGACCCTCGGTTCGCCCATGAGATAGGCGACGACGAGGGCCAGCAGACCGGCGACGAGCCCGGCGAGCATCCCCCGGACCAGCAGGGAGCGCACAGTGGTGGAGTTCATTGGAGCGGCTTCCGATCAGTGGCAGGGGAAGCCGAGCAGATGGCGCCCGTCGTGGACCCACTCGTGAACGTCCGATCCGGCGACCAGGGACGTGGCGCCCTGCTCCGCACCGACGAAGTACAGCAGAACGAGCGCGAGCATGCCGAAGAACACTGCCCAGGGCAGGATCGCCTTCAGCGGCAGCGGGGTGATGGGTAGGGCTGGGCTGGCGGCCGCGGGTGCAGCGGACTGGGCCATGGCAGTGCCTCCTCGGGAACACGCGTCCCACTTGGTGGTGCTGTTGACGAAGGTGCCGGGTCTGACTTACCGGGGTGAGCCGGTTTCACAGTGGCGCGACCGTGCCGGATTTTCACCGTGCTTCCGTTCACACCGTCGTCGGGTCGGGCTGAACCGTACCGTGAAGCGACACCCGCGGCCAAGGGCGTGCGCGAAGGCGATACGCGCCAACCTGCGACGATGTGTTCCGCTGTGGGGCCGGTGCGACAAGGGAGGGGTAGCGGGGATGACGGTGCGTGTGTTCTTGGTCTCGTCGGCGGAGAGCCAGGCCTTCGCGGAGGCGCGGTTCGACGACGGAACCAGCCCGCTGACCGACGCCGGAGAGCGCCGGGCGCGCGCCGGCGCGCCCGGACTGCCGGGCGCGACCGCGTACTTGACCGCCTCGTCGGAGCGCTGCCGGCGGACCGCGGAGCTCCTCGGCATCACCGCAGGGGAGCAGCCGCCGTTGCGGGACTGGGACATGGGCCGCTGGCGGGGGCTCCGGCTGGACGAGGTCTCGGCCGCCGAGCCGGAGGCGGTGGCCGGCTGGCTGTCGGACCCCGCCGCGGCCCCGCACGGCGGCGAATCGCTGACGGAGCTCTGCGAACGGGTCGGCGGCTGGCTGGACGGCGGGGCGCCGGACGGCGGGCGGGTGCTCGCGGTCGCGGAGCCCGCGGTCGTGCGGGCCGCGGTCGTGCACGCCGTCGGCCTGCCGCCGCAGGCGTTCTGGCGGCTGGACGTCCTGCCGCTGACGGTCACCGAGCTGGTCGGCCGCGCAGGACGGTGGAACCTGCGGTGCGGGCGGCCGTTGGCGGGGTGACCGGGCACGCACGCACCGCGGGTCGCGGTCGTCAGGGCTTGAGTCGTCCTTGAGTCGTCAGGCGGCTTCCTGCTGAACCTGTCGTTCTGGCCGTTCTCGCTCGACCCCAACAGCTCGATCGCCTGTCTGCCGGGGCTGCCGCTCACCGAGCATTGGCACCGCTACCTGGCCTTCGACCTCGCCACGTCGCTGGGCCGGGACACCGGCCGGGCCGTCACCAACTTCATCTGCATCCTGGTCGCGGGGCCCGCCGTCCTCATCACGTTCCGGCGCACCGCCCGGCGGGCCAACTCCGAGGCGCCGGTCCGTTTCGATCCGGTGGCGGACGACGGGGAGCGCTGAGACGGCAGGGGCAGCGGAGACCGCCCGGGTAATGGCTCCGCAAAGTTATCGGCTCCCAGGTAAAGCCGTCGGCAGTAATCCGCCAACACGCTTGTCCTGCTCATGATGTACGGATGTGATCACGGCAGCCGCCCAGCGCGGCCCGACTCCATACAAGGAGGATCCATGCCCAGAGTTCGTCCGCGGCAGCGTGCCGTGGTCGCAGCGGCCGGGGCCACCGCCCTCACAGCCGCAGCGCTCATATCCGCCCCGCTGTCAGGGGCCGCCACCGCGGCGCCTGCCGCCAAGGCCCCGGTGGTCAGGGTGGTACCGGCCGTTGAAGGGCACCAACTGGTCCGCGCCGCCGACGGCCCGCTCAGCATCGAGCAGTGCCAGGCCAAGTGGGGGATCAACTGCTACACCCCGACCCAGTACCGGCAGGCGTACAACCTGAACCCGCTGTACCGGGCCGGCATCACCGGCAAGGGCCGCACGATCGTCATCGTGGACTCGTTCGGCTCGCCGACGATCCAGCACGACCTGGACGTGTACAGCGCGCAGTTCGGCATCAAGAGCGCGCCGGTGCAGGTGGTCAAGTGGGGCAACGTCCCGCCGTGGGACGCCACGAACCCGGACATGACCGGCTGGGCGGGTGAGTCCACGCTGGACGTGGAGATGGCGCACGCCGTGGCGCCGGACGCGAAGATCATCCTGGTGGAGACGGCGGTCGCCGAGACCGAGGGCGTCGTCGGCCTGCCGGAGATGATGGACGCCGAGAAGTCGCTGATCGACCGCGGCATCGGTGATGTCATCTCGCAGAGCTTCGGGGCGACCGAGAACACCTTCCCCGGCTTCGAGCAGGGCAACTTCTCGAGCATCGAGAAGCTGCGGTACGCGTTCAAGGACGCGGCCAGGCACGGGGTGACGGTGCTGGGGTCCTCCGGTGACAGCGGTGCCACGGACTACATCGAGGACGGCAGCGCCAACTACCCCTACCAGGTCAACTCCTGGCCGTCGTCGGACCCGCTGGTCACCTCGATCGGCGGCACCCAGCTGCACCTGAACGACGCGGGCAACCGCACCGCGCCGGACAGTGTCTACAACGACTACGGCGCCAGTGGCGGTGGCCAGTCCCACGTCTTCGGCCGTCCCGCGTACCAGAACGGCGTCAAGGGCATCGTCGGCAACCACCGCGGCACGCCGGACATCTCGATGGCCGCAGCGGTCGACGGGGGCGCCTGGGTGTACTCCAGCTACGACCCGACGTCGGTCGGCTGGGGCGTCAACGGCGGTACGAGCGAGTCGAGTCCGCTCTTCGCGGGCATCGTGGCGCTGGCCGACCAGCTCGCGGGGCACCGGGTGGGCGACATCCACAGCGCGCTGTACGCGCTGTCCCAGCAGGCCCCGCACAACCCGTTCACGGGCGTCGTGGACGTCGCGGACGGTACGAACAACACCTATGACGGTGTCACCGGCTATACCGCGGTGAAGGGCTATGACATGGCGACCGGCATCGGCACCCTCGACGCGGCCCGCTTCGTCCCGGCCCTGGCACTGCAGAGCTGGCTGCACCACTGACCGAACGGCACTTCCCGGCCGCCGTCGTACCTCCGGGTACGGCGGCGGCCGTCCGCATGCCGGGACCGCAGCGGGTGGCCGCCCGGTCGGGGAATGCCGTGGCGGGCGGACCCCCGAGCTGGGACGCTGGCCGGGGGCGTGCGGATCCGGGGCCCCGAGCACCGCGAGGAAGGCGGCACCGCATCATGTCCTCCACGCTGCGGGAGGTCCGGCTGGCCGATGCCTTCCTCGCTCTCTCCCAGGCCCTCGACGACAGCCAGGACTGCGTCGGGCTCCTGCAGCGGCTGGCCGACCACACCGTGGACCTGTTGGACCTCGACGCCGCCACCGTCCTCGCGCAGGGCCAGGGCCCGGCCGGTGACCACTCCCTGCACACCGCGGCGTCCGCCGCCGACCCGGCCGGCGCCGAGGCGGTGGGCCGGCTGGCCCGGATCCAGCTCGACAAGGGCCAGGGGCCCGGCCACGACGTCCTGCGGTCCGGGACACGGCTGGCCGAGACACCGCTGAGCCGGCCCGTGCACCGCATCCGCTGGCCGCACTTCACCGGGCAGGCGCTGGCCTGCGGGTTCACCACGGTGGCAGTGATCCCGCTGCGCCGCGCGGACCGCACCCAGGGCGCCGTGGCGCTGTTCCACCGGCGCGCCGGGACGCTGACGCCGTCCGTCCTGGATCTCGGCCAGTCGCTCGCCGAAGCGGCCGCCATCACCCTCCGGCACGGCAGAGCCCTGGCCGAACAGCAGGCGCGGATCGGCCAGTTGCACAACGCGCTCGACAGCCGCATCGTGATCGAGCAGGCGAAGGGCATCCTCGCCGAACGCCACCACTGCAGCCCCGACGACGCCTTCGCCCTCCTGCGCCGGCACGCCCGCAGCTCAGCTGCGGCTCGCCGAACTCGCCGAACGGATCATCGACGAACCGGCGGGGCCGGACACCCGACAGTGAGCGACGCCGGCCGCGAACCCTCGACCGGAGCACGCGACGACCGGGCCGCACGCGCTCACCCCGCCGCGGTCACTCGACGGGCACCGCGTTGATGTCGACCCCGAGCGGGGCCGGTGTGCGGGCGCCGAGCCAGCCCATCGCGGCGATCTGCACACCGGCCTGGAAGCGGCTGCGCGCGTCCACCCGGGTCATGAGGTCGGCCATCATGCGACGGATCGTGCGCAGCGAGACGCCCAGCCGCTGCGCGGCACGTTCGTCGGTGAGACCGCACGCGAGCAGCCGCAGCAACTGCCGCTCCTGGACGGTGAGTCCGGCGGGATCACGGGTCGGCGTCTCACCGAGCGCCCGCGCCTGGTCCCACACCTGCTCGAACAGGGCCCGCAGTGCCGCGATGACCCCGGGGCTGTGCAGCAGCACCGCGCCCTTGCGCGGGTCTTCGGGATCGACGGGGACGACGGCGGTCCTGCCGTCGACGATGATCATGCGCAGCGGCAGGGTGGGCGTGGTGCGCACACTGCCGCCCAGCTCGCTGAGCCAGCGCGCGTACTGCACGGTGGCCGGGTCGTTGCGGACACTGTCGAGGTAGACGGTCCGCATCCGTACCCCGCGGTCCAGCGTCTCCTGGTCCAGGTCGCGGCTGGCCTCCATGACATGGGCCGGCTGCGGTCCGCCGGGGGCGAAGGAGAGCACCTCCCCCGCCGCGTCCGCCGCCAACTCCTCCAGCCGGAGCCGCACTTCACTCAGGTCGCAGAGGATCTCGACGCCGGAGGAGCTGCTGGCCGGCCGCGTGGTCGCGAACTCGGTGATCAGACTGGCCATCGCGTTGCGACTGCGGTCCATCTCGTTCTGCCGGCGCTGTGCCTCCGCTTCCTGACGGGCGAGCATGGCGGCGAGCCCCAGCTCCGGATTGACGGCACGCCAGCGCCCGGTCGGTCCTGCCGGGCGGACCAGCGCGAGGTCAGCGAGCTGGTCCAGCGAACCGCGTATGGCTTCCACCGACTGCTCCAACAGATCGGCCACGTCGGGGATGTCTAACTCGGGATGCATGAGCATCGTCCGATAGACCCCCTCGGCCACCGCGTCAAGAACTAGCCGTTCTCCCACCTGGTACCCCCCGAGCTCCCCTGGGTGGTCAGACTGCGACGCACCCGCCCGTGACAAAAACGCCGTCGAGGAACACCCCGCTGAAGGTGTTCGACGACCGACTCAGGGCGTCAGCGTAGCGGTGCAGCAACCTTAGGTGAGGGCTTCGGAAGCTCCGATTCTGCGGAAAACGCGTGGCCGGGCGGGGTGCGCGGACATATCGATCGCGAACCGCCCGCGGGCGCGCGGTAAAGACGCAGTTCAGAACGTTGCAATGGGAACCCTTTCTACCGGTCCCGCAACCCCTGTCCACCGTCGGTGTCACCTTCCTGCCATGCGCCATTGACGCCTTGCTGTAAGGAAGTCGCCGCAGGCCTCTGTGACAGCTGGTGTTCAAGGGGTGCCAGTGATGCCAGGGATGGTTGGGGCGTCGACGCTGTTCGAGTGGGCCGACCGGTGGCCGGAGCTGGCCCGAGGGTGCCAGTGCAGCTTGGTGACAGCTCCGGCTACTGACAGCCGGGGCCACCGCGGGCCACTCTCATGGTGTCGGAAGAACGGCACGGCAGCCGGACCATCCGAAGCGCAACACCAGCACCACCCACCGGTTTCACACCGGTTCGGCCATGACCCCGGCGGGAGTCCGGGATCCCCACGAACGGAAGGCTCGGGCATTCCTATGCGCAAGCTCGCGGTATCCATCGCCTCTGTCGCTGTCATCCTCGGTGCCTCCGTCTCCGTGGGGAGCTCACTGGGCGCCGCGTCCCCCGCCACCGCTCCCGCCCACTCCGTCAGCGTCGTGGCCGACGGCCCCACGCCGGCTCCGACGCCCACCCCGGCGCCCACCCACCCGCCGGTCGAGCCCGACCCGACGCACCCGGACACCTGGGGCTGGGGCTGAGCAGCGGTTCGTATCCGGGGACGAAGGGAGTACGGGGAACATGACCACGGCACTGGACCGACCGCAGGACCTCCCGCCCACCCTGACCATGGCGGCCGCGACGACCACCGTGACCACGACCACCAGCGTCCTGCTCGCCGACGGACACCACCTGTTCCGTTCCGGTCTGAGCGCCCTGCTCGACCGCGAACCGGACCTCACCGTCTGCTCCGAGGCGTGCGACGCGGAGAGCGCCGTGGCCCAGGCCACCGGGGACCGGCCCGACATCGCGGTCGTCGATCTCGACGTGCCGGGAGCCGGCGGACTGCGGACCGCCGAGCTGATCCGGTCGCTCTCCCCGCGGACGGCCGTTCTGCTGCTCGGTGCCGCACCCCGCGCCGACGAGGTGCAGCGCGCCTACGCCGACGGTGTGCACGGCATGCTCCGCAAGGACGTACGGCCCGAGCGGCTCATCAGCACCGTCCGTGAACTCGCGGCGGGACGACGGGTCTTCGACCCCGAGCTGGTGCTGGTGGCGATCCGGCCGGGGCCGGACACGCCGACCCGCCGGGAACTCGCGGTCCTGCGGCTGGTCGCCGCCGGCAGCACCATCGGCGAGGTCGCGAACCAGCTGTCGCTGTCCCCGGGGACGGTGCGCAACTACGTCTCGTCGGCCATCGCCAGGACCGGCGCCAGGAACCGCTGCGACGCCATAAGGATCGCCCGCGAGAACGACTGGCTGTAGCGGCCGGCGGAACGACGGACCCCCGTCCTCAGCCTTGCTCCCGCATCGTGTCGACGATGTCGCAGAAGCCCTGGGGCAGGCTGCCGGAACCCGATGCCGGGCGGCTGCCGATCAGGAACTCCCCCACCGAGGACTCCGACGTCCAGTCCAGACCCAGGGCGCGCGCCGCCGCGTCGGTGTCACCCGAACCGAGCCCGCACGGTGCCAGACCCATCGCCGTCGCCACCAGGTAGAGGGTCTGGTAGAGCACTCCCACGTGCTTGAGCGTCAGCGCGTACGCGATCTGGCTGTACTTCCACGACAGCCGGCCGAACCGCGAGGTCACCGTCAGCAGCACCTGCGGATCCACCGTGCAGTTGGTGGCCCGCCATGCCGCCGTCAGCAGTTCCCTGAACGCCGCTTCGTCAGCCGCGCCGTGCCAACGGCGCGGCTGCAGTCGGTGTGCGGCGGCGTCGTAGCGGTAGACCCCGGTGGGCAGCCCCTCGCAGGCGGCGACCGACAGATAGATCTCCAGCTCGCCCGTGGCGCCGCCGGCCGGGTAGGGGCGGTCGATCGCGTCGTACGAGTTCGGGGAGGACGGGTCGCGCGGGATCACCTGACGGACCCGGGCCGCCCGGTAGAGCAGTTCGGCGATCTGCTCCAGCGTCACCGGGGTCTCCGCGTAGGTGCGGATGGACCGGCGCCCCTCCAGCACCTCGGTCAGCCGCGGGTCCCGGGCCGTCACCTCGTCCCAGTCCGGCACCGGCAGGTCGATACCCGGCTCGTCCTCGTTGCTCCCGGCGCCCGGCAGGGCCGGCGGGTGCGGTACGTCCTGGTGGGCGAAGACGCCGCCGCTGGTGTAGTCGTGCCGGCCGGCCCTGCTGCGGGAGTGGAAGAGCAGGTCGTGGAAGTCCCACAGCGGCGGGTCCGCCGCCGGGAGCGCGGGGGCGGCGCCCACCGCGGCACCCGCGGCGGGCTCCATGAAGCCGGTCCCCGCCAGCAGGGCGGCCAGCGCGGCGCCCGACTGCTCCGGCAGCCCGGCCAGCGCGGCCGCCTCCGCCACGGTGCGCGGCGTGGTCAGCGCCGCGACGAACGCCGCCGCGGCCGACTGGTGCAGTGTCACCCGGTAGGGCGCCAGCGGGGATTCCATGACGCAGCCCTGGCCGATCGTTCCCCCGCCGCCGTCGGCGGGTCCGTCGGGCAGTCTGCGCAGATAGGCGAACCGGGACAGCACCACGGCCGTGGTGCCGAGGTCCGGCGCGCCGGGTGTGGCCGCCGAGCGGGCGATCGGCACGGCGGTGGCCAGCGGTCCGGTCAGCGGGTCGTCGAGGATGCTGGTCACCAGATAGGGGAACCGGCCCAGCAGGCTCAGCAGCCGGCCGGCCTCGCGGTCCCCGGCCAGCGCGTCGGCGTCGACCGGTCCGGCGCCCAGCGCCAGCAGCCGGCGCACGGTCGGCGCGCCGAGCGCGTGGACGCGCTGGCGGCCCCAGGGGTGGGTGAGTTCGACGTCGTCGCCCTCCGCCGCCACTTTTACGTCCTGGCGGAGCGTCAGCATCCGTCGTACCCGGGACAGTTCGGCGTCAGCGGTGGTCAGCGGCTGTTCTGTGATGGTCATGGCGCGCCTTCCGTCCTGCGGTCAGATGAAGATGGCGGTCGGGTTGAGGTCGGCCTCCGCGGTGGGCGCGGCCTTCCAGCCCAGCCGCACGGGAACGTCGTAGAGCCGGCCGGGCGCGAACCGGGCCCAGAAGTGCCGCATCCCGGGGACGATCACCTTGGCGACGGGCAGGCCCACATCGGGGCGGGTCTGGTCCAGGACGAGCATCTCCATGCCGTGGTCCGCCACCAGGCGCTGCACCGTCTCGAGGTCCGTGCGCAGATCGTCGGCGGCCAGCGGGTCCCAGCGGCCGGCCGCGGCGGGGGCGTGGCCGTCGAGGGGCCTGAGGTACGGCTGGTTGGCCAGCGTCGCGCTCTTCCACCAGGCCTTCTGCTCGTGGTCGGCGCCCGAGTACGTCGTCTCGCCGGGACCGGCGTCGGCCACCGGTGACAGGAACTGGTTCATCTCGGTGAGGGCCCGGGTCAGCGCGATGTGCGGATCGAGGTGGGCGCCGAACGCGATCAGGATGTCCTCGGCCGGCTTGTCGGTCCGCCGGGAGAACGCGCCCACCACCGGGATCCCGAAGTCGGCCGTCAGGTCCAGGGCCCACATCTCACGGTTCAGGCCCGCGTAGACCTCGCGCATCCGGTCGATGTACGGGTCGCCGAAGGAGTCCAGGTCGACGGCCGGTCGCTGGACGCGGTTGTACCACCACAGGGCGACCGCGTCACGTTCCACGAGCTCCAGGAAGCCCTGCAGCGTCGCGTCCTCGAACGAGGTGCCCGCGGCGGCCCCGTTGGAGTCGCCCATGGCGAAGAACGGGCCGTTGTGCCGGTAGCCGTAGTACAGCGACATCGTCGGCAGCCAGCGGGTGCGCTCCGACGTCAGCGACCAGGCGGGCGACCACTCGATGACCGCGTCCTCGCGGAACCGCTCGGGCACGGTGTTGAACATCGACTTCTTGGCGTTCCACAGCTCCCGCTCGCGGAACTGCCGGTCGCTGAAGAGCAGGCTGGTGGACGGGTGCACCGCCTGCTCGCCGAGCTCCTCGTAACGGGCGGTGCGGCGCGCCTCGTCGCCCTGGAACACCCCGGAGTAGCGCTCCATCGCCTCGCCCATCGCGCTCGCCCGCGCCTGCGAGTCCGTCCGCCCCTTGCCGCAGCTGATGCTGCGCAGACCGGTACGGAGCTGGCGCAGGTCGCCGACCTGGCGGGCGAGGTTCTGGCCCGCGACGTAGACCCGCAGGCCGCCGGGCGTCCGTTCGGCGGGCACCAGGGTGGTCACCACACCGGTGACCGGGCTGAGCTGGGGCCGGTACTTCAGCAGCATGTCCTCGGGCGAGGCGGACCGGTGGCCGCCGTCCGCGGTGAACGCCTTGGCCCGGCTCTCGAAGCGCACCGGTGCCAGCTGGCGGCGCTCCATGGTCGCGGCGTCGCCGCAGGACGGGCACTGCGGCCGGCGGACCAGCTCATGGCGTTCCGCCTCGGCAAGCACGGTGTCGAACGTCAGCACCTGGGCCTTCTCCGGGCGGACGCCCGCGGCCCACTTCGCCGCCTCCAGCGCGGCGAGCTGCACCCCGAGGGCGGCCGTGGGCGCCAGGTGCGCCCCGACGGTCGGTACCGGCTGGTCCCTGCCCAGCCGGTGCTGGAGGTAGCTGAGCGACTGCCGGTTGGCGGAGAGCCGGTGCGCGAGGCACTCCCAGCAGCCGGTTCCGGTGCCGGGCGCTCCGGCCGGGGTGTCCGCGGACGCCGGTGCGTCCGGGACGAAGACCGGTCCCGCCCAGACGATCGAACCGACCGGACGGGCGAGCATCCACGGGGTGCCGGAGGCGAGGGCGGCCGCGTTCCGGCCCGCAAGGCCGGGGTTGAGGTAGTCGTCGGTCAGCGCGACGACGAGGTCGGCACCCTCGGTGTCGGCGGGCGGCGCGTCCGCCGGTGCGAGCGCCACGTGCGCGGCGCCGGCCGCGAGCAGCGCCGCGACGAACGGCTCCGGTGTCACCTTCCCGTAGACCTCCACCCGCACCCGGGCGTCCCGCAGCGCGGCGACGGCCGTGTCGCCGTCGCGGCCCGCCATCTCGAAGAATCCGGCGGCGGCCGGGTCGGTCCCCGGGTCGGAGGCGGCGGCCCAGCCACCGGCCACGAGTTGGTCCAGGGCCACCGCTACCCGGTCGGCGGGCACCGCGGGCGCCAGCTCAGCACCGATCTCGTGGGCGCTCCTGGTGCCGTCCAGGAGCGGCGCCAGCCGTTCGGCCAGTGAGCCGTTGACGACGCAGACGCCGCGTTCGGACACCAGGTAGACGGCCTCGCCGTCGACGACGTAGGGGGTGTAGTGCCGCTTGAAGCCGATGCCGGGCGTCGGCCGGGTACTGGTCATGGTGACTCCGTAGTCCGAATTGGGGCGGGGCGGGCCGGGCTGCGACCCAGGGCGTTGGTGCCGGGCTCAGCGCAGGGTGGCGAGCGGGGCGGTGGCCGGGT